>JAYEKE010000228.1:0-51250 GCA_034660915.1 Pseudomonadota bacterium | reverse complement strand
CGGCGCCACAGCAGGACCAATCCGGCAGCTCAGCCAGCTCGATACCCATGGCTTCCATTACCGCCTTACTGGCCTCAATATACTCGATGGCGGTAGAGTGATTCGTGCAACCCGGATAGTAGGAATATTTCATAATACTTTTTATATTATTAGGTTATCTGCTACTTGATACCTGATCGTTCAAATATTTCTTTAATCTTACTGATATTCTTAGATTTTTTTGGCAAAATTGGAATTTTACCTTTTAGAAACAGCTTCAGACCAACGCCGACATCGCTGGTAAAATCTCTGGTTTTCAATTTATAGTTCATCAACATCGTGGCCTCATGGATACGCCCGAAAGTCCGAATACTGGAGGTAAAGGCCCGATGGAAATCCACCGTCACCTGATCAGCCGGTTCCACCCCCTCGGCCAGACAGGCAGCCCGCAGGGAGTCCATTACCGGGGCTATCTTAATTTCATTGGGGCAACGGGTACCACAGGTTTCACAGGAAACACACATCCAGATAGCCTTACTGCGCAACAGCTCAGCCTTCATTCCCAGCTGCACCATTCGCATAACCATATTGGGTGGAAAATCAAATTCATCCACCATCGGACAGCCGGCACTGCATTTGCGGCACTGGTAGCACAGGTTAACCGGCTGACCGCTTTCTTCCATTACCTGTTGCAAAAAATTATCGGCCATAATCACCTTGATCATCCTGGCATTGCATAAGTTTCTTCATCGGAACCTTTGCCTGACGGCAAAGAACCCGTGAAGCACTTAATAAAATTAAACCACCTGGGCCTTACGGGCAAAATCATCAATCACGCGGATAAACTGCCTCGAGGTTGAGTTGATCAGCTCACAGGCTTTATTGGGACAGGCAGCGATACAAGCGCCACAACCCTGGCAGACAGCCTGGTTCACCGTAGATATCCGCTTGAAATCATCCATGATCCGAGCCCCGTAAGGACAGATATCGACACAAATCCCGCAACCGCTGCAGACATCTTCTTTCACTTCGGCAACCAGGGGATCAGCAAGCAGAGTTTCATTGGAAAACATGGTCTGAATCTTCCCGGCGGTAGCCAATGCCTGGGAAACAGTATCGGTAATATCCTTGGGGGACTGTCCGCAACCGGCCAGGTACACTCCCTTAGTTGAGCTTTCGACCGGATACAGTTTAATATGAGTTTCCGAAAGAAAACCATCACCATCAATAGTTACATTCATTTTTTTGGCCAGTTCACGAACACCTTCTTTCGGTTCCATAGCCATGGCCAGCACCACCAGATCGGCCTCTATTTCCAGTTGCCGACCACTCAAGGTATCAGCGGTATAAACCTTGAGAACACTACCTTCAGCAAAAACCTTGGCTACCCGGCCACGGATATAAACCAGGTTTTCTTCTTCCATTCCCTGCTGGACAAACTCTTCAAAATCACGGCTGTCCGAACGGATATCCATATAGGAGACATAAGCCGTTCCACCATCAACCTGCTGTTTGTACAGCCTGGCCTGCTTGGCCGTATACATGCAGCAGGCCCGGGAACAATAAGCCTTATGCCGTTCAGGATCACGGGAGCCGGCACATTGGATAAAGACAACACTTTTCGGCACCCGGCCGTCAGAAGGCCGGAGAATCTTCCCACTGGTAGGTCCTTTTGGATCAAGCAGCCGCTCAAAGGCCAGGCCATCGATAACATCGGCAAGCTGACCGCCACCATATTCCGGCAGCTTGGCAGGACTATACAGATCATAACCGGTCGCCATGACAATGGCACCGACCAATTCTTCCTGCAAAGATGGAGTCACCCCCAGATCAATGGCATTTTCCGGGCAACTCTCAACACAAAACCGGCATTTTTCTCCAGTTTCCGGCTCTTCCTGGCTGAAATGGAGACAATCCGCCTGATTGATAACTGGCAACTGACTCTCATCACCCTGATTATAGCGAAAAATCGCTGCCCGCTGAGTCAAGCCACGATTAAACTCATCAGAAATGGATACCGGACAGGCTTCCAGACATTTTCCACAGTTGTTGCAGGACTGGTGGTCAACAAAAGCCGGCCGGGTTCGAATAGTAACCTTAAAATTACCCACATATCCTTCCAGCTCGTCAACTTCCGCATTAAGATATAAAGTTATGCGGGGATGGGCTTCAACCTCGGCAATCTTTTTTTGCAGCAATTCGGGAACATTCTGAAAATAGGGAAAGGTTGTAGTTATCTGGGAAACATGGCCACCGATGGCAGGTTCCTTTTCAATAATCACTACCTCATAACCGGCATCAGCCAGGTCCAGCGCCGACATAATCCCGGCAATCCCACCGCCAACCACACAAACACGTTTGGTTAAATCAATGGTAATAGTTTCCAGGGGCAGATTCTGTTTGACCTTGTCGAGGGCTCCCTCAATAATGCTGATGGCCTTGGCGGTAGCCACCGGTTTATTGTTGGCATGCACCCAGCTGCATTGTTCACGAATGTTGGCAATTTCCAGCAGATATGAATTCAAGCCTACGGTACCTGCCGCCTTACGAAAAGTATTTTCATGCATGCGCGGAGAACAACAGGCGACCACCACTCCATCCAGATTTTTCTCCTGAATGGCATCCTTTACTATCTGTTGTCCCGGATCGGAACACATGTACATGTAATTTTCAGCGTGAACCACCCCGTCAAGCTTTGCAGCTCCGGCAACCGCCTGGTCAACATCAACACTGCTGGCGATATTGGAACCACACCAGCAGACAAACACACCTAACTTTTTCATGGATTACCCTGGGAAATTAAACCACATTCTGTTTCTGCCGCCTGATTGACGAAAGAAAAACTTGAACCTTGCTGGAAGCCGCACTGCCCTGGGCAGCAGTATCCGCAATATCTTTAATGCCCTGACAACAGCCGGCAATATAGATCCCCTGTTGACCTGTATCTATCGATGAAAGTTTATAATCTTCCTCGACAAAAAAACCATCTTTATTACAAGTCAAGCCAAATATTTCGGCCAGTTCCAAAGCCTCTTCATTGGGAACCAAAGCCGCTGCCACCACTACCAGATCCGCGGCAATCTCTATTTTTCTGCCAGTAAGAGTATCTGCCCCCTGAACCATTATCTTGCCGTTTTCTTCATAGAGCTTTGCTGCCCGACCACGGATATAGATGATTTCTTCTTCGGAAACCGACTGTTGAATAAACTGCTCATACCCTTTACCGGTGGAACGAATATCAATATAAAATATATAAACCTGACCATCATGAACCTTATGCTTATACAACCGGGCATGCTTGGCTGTATACATGCAGCAGACCCGGGAGCAGTAAGATTTATGGAACTCCGGGTTGCGTGAACCAACACATTGGATAAAAACGATCTCTTTCGGTTCTTCTCCATCCGAAGGACGAACCATAGCCCCGGCACTTGGCCCGGAAGCTGAAAGATAGCGCTCAAAAGTCAGACCATCAATAACATCCGGGATTTTTCCACCTCCCAGTTCCGGCATTTTATTTTTCCAGTCATAAACATCAAAACCGGTTGCCACGATGATTGCGCCAACGTTAACCTCAAAGAAACTTTCCTTTTGTTCATAGTCAATGGCCTCTACCGGACAGACTTTGGCGCAAACACCACACTTGCCTTTGGTCAGATAGCGGCAACGATCCGCGTCAATAACCGGTTTATTGGGAACTGCCTGGGGTGACAGGGTATAAATGGCCGGCATGACCCCGGCATCACGCTCAAACATGGCCACACTCTTTGTCGGACATTTCTGGATGCAGGTACCGCAGCCGGTACATTTATTCCAGTCCACATAGGTAATTTTCTGCCGTACCAGGACTTTAAAATCACCCGGCTCGCCATCAAGTTTTTCAATTTCACAATTAGTTTTCAAAGTTACTTTTGGATGCTGACCAGTTTCTACCGTCCTCGGGGTCAGAGTGCACTGGGCACAGTCAAGGGTCGGAAAGGTTTCGGACAACTGCAGCATCCGGCCACCTATTGAAGGCAGACGTTCCACCATAACCACCTGGTAGCCGCCATTGCCAAGGTCAATAGCAGCAGTAATCCCGCAGATGCCACCGCCGATTACCATGACTCTCCGGTCAAGGGGAACACTTTCAAATTCATCCAGATTGCCGAAGACACAAGGGCCGATTACCGGCTCACCGGCAATCGCTATATCAGCACTTTCATTATCATTCAAATTCACGACATCGCCCATTATGGTTCCCTCAAATATCAATCACTGATGACGCCTTTAGCTCGTAGAACCGGCAAGGGATCAATCAGATTACGCTCAAAACCTAAGTCAGCGGCGGACATTTCCAACGCCAGAGCCAACAGCTGGGTAAAATAAACCACTGGAATTGTGGCAAAATCAGATTCACTTTTCTGAATTTCCGGCTGGCGGTCATCCAGGTTGAACTGACACAAGGGACAGGTTGTGGTCACCAGATCAGCACCATTATTCCTGGCACTGTTCAAGATATCCCGGGAACAACGGGTGGCTACATCCATGGAATGAACAGTCTGAAAAGCGCCACAACATTCAATTTTGAAGGGAAATTCAACCGGTTCAGCCCCCAGAGCGCGGATAAAATCCTCAAAAATGCTCGGATTTTCCATGTTATCCAAGCCGATTTCCTTCACCGGCCGCAGGAGCAGGCAACCATAATAACAGGCAACTTTCAGCCCTTCCAGGGGTTTACCCACCTTTTCCTTTAAGGTATCGAAGCCAATTTCATCACGCAGGACCTGGAGATAATGCAGGACTTCCGTCTCACCATGGTAGTCACGCTCAATAAAATCGGTAATTTTGTCCCGGCGTTCCTCATCCGTACGCATAACATGGTTGGTACGTTTGAGGACGTTAAAGCACACCGAGCAGAGAGTCACCAGCTTATCGCCTCCCTGGTCTTTGGTATCAGCCAGAATACGGGTAGGCCCGGACATGGCTATATGATAATCGTTGACCAGCGGAAAGGTGGCACCACAACAGGTCCAGTCCGGCAGTTCATCAAGCTCAAAACCCAGACGGAGGCTACATTCCCGACCGGCATCATCCAGTTTTTTCGCCTTGGTATAAAGGGTACATCCGGGGAAATAAGGATATTTCATTTCCATTTCCTTCTAGTTCTAAAGAGGGAGAAATTTTCGATAACCACTGATCATGGCAATCTGAGGTGCCCGCTCCAGGTAATCATCAGAGAAATCGGTCACATCAATGTAAGCTTCGGCATCGACTTCCCGTAACCGTAAAACCCGGAGGGCTTCCATGATCTTTGAAATATCAACACCTTTAGGACAACGGGCATGGCACATCAAACAGGCGGCACAAACCCACATGGATTTACAGTTTTTCACTTCATCGGCCAATCCCAGCTGCAGGTAACGAACCACCTGGCTGGGTAGCAGATCCATTTCGTTCACCGAGGGACAGCCGGCGGAGCAATTGCCACACTGGTAGCAGTTGAAAAAGTTCTCACCACTGATCTCAGCCACTTTTTTGACAAAATCTCCCTGCACCTGGTCGCGTGAAACAACAGTTTTCATAACAATCAATCTCTCCTGTAGGCAGCCACACCCTGTTCATACAGATCATTTCCATCGATATCATTAACCACCACCACTGGAAAATCTTCTACTTCCAGCCGGCGAATAGCTTCGGGCCCCAGATCTTCATAAGCAACAATCTCAGCCTTTTTGATCCGTTGAGCCAATAGCGCCCCGGCACCACCAACGGCGGCAAAATAGATGCCATGATATTTTTTTATGGCCGCTTTCACTTCAGAACTGCGACCACCCTTGCCTATCATCCCTTTCAAGCCCTCAGCCAGCAGACGGGGAGAATAAGGATCCATCCGGTAGCTGGTAGTAGGACCGGCTGAACCAATGGCATGTCCTGGTTTGGCCGGTGCCGGGCCAACAAAATAAATCACCTGCCCGGCAATGGGAATCGGCAGCTTTTCCCCCTTATCAAGAAGATCGACAAGACGTTTATGGGCGGCGTCGCGGCCGGTATAAATAGTGCCGCTGATCAAAACCCGATCGCCGGCTTTCAGAGATTTCACCTGCTCATCATCCAATGGCGGTTGCAAACGAATAACTTTTTCCATAATCACAGCACCGCTTCCTTATGCCTGGCGGCATGACATTGAATATTGATCGCCAAAGGCAGACTGGCAATATGACAAGGCAACATTTTAACGTGAACAGCAAAACTGGTCACCCGTCCGCCAAGACCCTGGGGACCAACCCCAAGATTATTAATTTCCTCCAGCAATTCTTTCTCCAGCTGGTTAAGTTCAGGATCAGGGTTACTGCTCCCCACCTCACGCAGCAATGATTCTTTTGCCAGCAGGGCAGCACGTTCAAAAGTACCGCCAATCCCGACGCCGACAATGGTCGGCGGACAGGGGTTGCCACCAGCCTGTTCGACCCACTCAACCATCTGTTTTTTGATCCCGGCAATGCCATCGGCAGGTTTCAGCATCACCACCTTGGACATATTTTCACTGCCGCCGCCTTTAGGAGCTATGGTTATTTTCAGCTGTTCGCCCGGAACTACCCGGCAATGGACAATTGCCGGAGTATTATCGCCGATATTTTTCCGGGTAAATGGATGACATGATGATTTACGCAGATAACCTTCCTCATATCCCCGGCGGACCCCTTCATTAATGGCTGCTTCGAGATCACCACCGATGACATGCAGATCCTGCCCCAATTCCAGAAAAACTACCGCCAATCCGGTATCCTGACAAATAGGCACCTGATCGTCAGCCGCAATGGTAGCATTTTCCTGCAACTGCTCTAAAATAGTCCGCCCGGTTGGCGATTCCTCAACCAAAACAGCCTTTTCCAAAATTGCCAACATATCATCACCGAGATAATAATTGGCTTCCATACAAAGGTCAGCAACGGTCCTGGTAATTTGTTCAACATTTACTTCACGCATGGGAAATCCCTACCTGAATAATTCAACTTGCAAATCAGCTCACAACAGATTGAATAGATTGTATACTGTATACTAATATCTCTTTAAGCTGTCAAGTAATTTATAGAAAAATTTCTCCCCTGAAAATTGATATAATCATACTTTCAAAGTTTACATTATTCACCCCATCAATTGGCGACTGTATACAAGCCAACAATGGTTGTCAAGAATTTTATCTTTAAGGAAATATCTGGTTTAGCCAAGTAATCTAAAAAGTATTTTAGCAAATAAAAGGGGGCAGCCCGGTTGATTGAACTAGACCATATTCTCCCCTTTTTGCGAGGGAGTTTTGCGGTAAAAAAGGGCTGTCAGCAGAGGTGAAAAACGCAGGATCGACCCCCGGCTGTTGTTGCAAAGAAAAAAAAGCAAAAACAACAGCCGGGGAGAAGATAAAACTTATTACTCATACCGCTATGAGCCAAGCCCGAACATCCTGTTAATATGTCATTGGCAATCAAGTCAGAAAGTTGAGACTTATTATTTAAGACCGGAAATTTCCGGTGGCACAACAGCCTCTGCCGGCCAGCCCTCGGGGATCAGCTGTCCTGGTTTTTCACCGTTCTTTTCTTTCGTAATCGGCAGTTTCGGCCGCTTGAAATCTGTACGTACTTCCTTGGGAATCCGACCGTTGAGGATAGCTTCGGAACGCAGGCGGCGACCGATAGTTTTCTCCATCATGGTGCCCAGTTCAAGTATACGGTCGATATTGATGCCGGTATCAATACCCATTTCATCCATCATCACCAGCATATCTTCCAGAACTGACAGTCCCACCACATTGGGGTCTTTATAGTAGTATTGCCCGGTACCCAGACCCGGCACGCCATCGACAAAATTAGCCGGCTGACCGCCGGTGCCGCCGATAGTCGCTTCAAAATTGGTAATTCCAGCCTGCAGAGCCGCCAGAACATTGGCGTTACCCCAGCCCCGGGTAACATGAAAATGAGCCACATGAAGATCAGTGTTGGGCAGAGCATCGAGAATCATGGAAAAATAGCGATACACTTTATCCGGCGGCGCCGAACCGTCGTGATCAGCATGCTCAATATCATCAGCACCGATGCTCAGCCACCTTTTGGTAAACTCCACCGCGTCCTCAAACCTGGTGGGGCCGGAGATGGGACTGCCCCAGATGGTGCTGACGGTACCACACATCTTTATACCGGCATCATGGCATTTTTTGATGCAGCGCTCCGCTTCCTTCCAATAAGCCGGCAATGTGCTGCCGGAGTTGGCAAAATGGTGCTGTTCATCGGTGGAAACCATCATCAGAATCCGGTCGGGGCCATAGCCCTTTTCTTTGAGTTCAATGGCCCGATCCACGGCGCTCTCACGAATGGTAATACAGGTCCATTCGATTTCACTGTGATCAATGCCCCGTTTCGCCAATCGTTTCTTGAAAATATCACTGTGCACACTTTTCAGCAGTTCTTCAGCGTCGTTGAACTGGGGCATATTCCGGGGATTGCCAAGGTTGGTAACCTCCATCTTCTTCACCCCGGCAAAAGCCAGTTCGTGCAGGTAGAAGGCTTTGGCTCGCGTGGGGATAAAATGCTCCTCATGCTGAAAACCATCACGAATGGTAATATCGCCAATATTAACTCTTTTGGGCATTCTTTCAAAGATTTCAAACAGATCATGTTTTGCCATGGTCGTTATTCTCCTGTTTTTAAGTTTTTGTGTTTATCCTGCGTATTTTCACTTATTTTACTCTGGTGGAGCGATCAACCTGGATGTACGGGTCTGGCTCATAGCGGTATTGGCCGCCGAACGAATCACACGAGGTGATTCGCTCGGCGGACGCCTTGGAGCCTGCCATGGACGGCCGGCGAGAATGAGCGAGAGCCATGCCGGTACATCCTCAAGAACAATTATTTATTTCAAACATCTCATTCTCCGGTATAGACCGGTTTTCTCTTTTCCCGGAAAGCCAGCAATCCTTCCTGACGATCTTTGGTGGGAATAGTTACCGCATAACAGTTTGATTCCAACGCCAAGCCGGAACCAAGGTCAATTTCACTACCATAATTAATCGCATACTTAGCCATTTCCAAGGCAACAGGAGCATTCTGCTTGATCCTGGCCGCCATTTCCATGGCTTCATCAAGCAGCTTGCCTTCGGCTGCCACCCGGTTTACCAGACCGATCTCCATGGCCTCCGTTGCTTTCAGCCGCTGGGCAAGGAAAACCAGTTCCTTGGCCTTTCCCTTGCCCACCAGACGGGCCAATCTCTGGGTCCCTCCAGCTCCGGGAATAATTCCCAGGCTGGTTTCAGTAAGCCCCATTATTGCTGTCGGGGAGACAATCCTGATGTCTGATGCCATCGCCAGTTCCGTTCCCCCGCCAAAAGCAAAACCATTGACAGCAGCAATAACCGGTTTAGGCAGATTTTCAACCATGGTAAAGGTGTTTCTGATGTTAAAAATATACTGCTTCACCTCAACCGGGGTCATGGTGGCCCGCTCTCTCAAATCAGCGCCGGAACAAAATGCCTTTTCTCCGGCGCCGGTAATAACCACCACCCGCACGGCAGGATCAAAAGCAATCGCCTTCACCTCTTCAGCCAGGGAAGCCAACAACTCCCGATTCAGCGAGTTCATGCTTTGGGGTCGATTTAAAGTTAACAACAACACACCGTCTCGATTTTCAGTCAAAATCAACTCTGACATAAGCTCATCCTTCCATGTTGATAATTTTATCCTGTTATCACAATATCTTACATCTACTAATTAAACCGTTTGATGATTAAAAAATGCTACAGGCTACATCATTCAAGCCGTCAGGATGATTGACAACCCCGAAAAAAAGGTATCATGTGACTGGCCAGATGATGGACGTTTTTCTCTAACATATTAGCAGCCCGAAGCAATAAATCCTGAGATATCCCGGTTTTCACACCCATTTCCTCCAGGCAGAAAACCAAGTCTTCCGTAGCCAGATTACCGGCTGCACCCGGGGCAAAAGGACAACCGCCCAATCCACCTAAGGCAGTGTCAAAACGGGTTATCCCCCACTGCAACCCGGCAATCACCCCAGCCAGAGCTCGGCCACTGCTGTCATGCAGATGGAGACCAAAATCACTTTTGATATCCTGATCATCAAGGTATTTCAATAAGGAAAAAATCTCCCCGGGGGTTGCCACCCCCCAAGTATCACATAAGGTTATTTCTTCAACTCCCCAGGCAATGATTTTTTTGAGCAGATCGGCTACCTGGTTAACGGGAACATTGCCCTCATAGGGACAGCCAAAAACATTGGAAATCGAAACCCTGACCCCCAGTGAGGCCGGAACCTTCTGCAACATCGCTTCAATATCTGCCGTTGTTTCAGCGATACTCTGGCCGATATTCTCCCGATTATGGGTTTCACTGGCCGAGATAAAAAACGCCACTTTATCAACCCCGGCAGTGAGTGCCTGTTTCAAGCCCCGCTGGTTGGGAACCAGGGCCGAGTAGACCGTTCCCGGTACCCGGTCGATAGCGGCAAAAACCTGATCGGCATCCCGCAGTTGAGGGATGGCCCGCGGACTGACAAAAGAGCTTACTTCAATTTCGGCAAAACCACAGGCAGACAGTGCATTAATCAGGACAATTTTCTGCTCAGTGGGAATAAATTCCGACAAATTCTGCCAACCATCCCGGGGACCGACTTCAACGATGGTAACCGCCTCCGGCAGGCCTTCATAGGGATTTACCATTATTGCAATAATCGTGAAATAACAATTCGCTGGACCTCGGATGTTCCCTCACCAATATCCAGCAGTTTCTGATCCCGATAGAATCTTTCAACATCATATTCTTTCATCAAGCCGTAACCACCATGAATCTGAACCGCGTGATTAACCACCCTACCCATGGTTTCCGAGCAATAAAGCTTGCCCATGGCGGCCTCCTTGGAAAACGGCCGATCATGATCCCGCAACCAGCAGGCTTTATAAAGCAGATTCCTAGCCAGCTCAATTTCCATCGCCATATCCGCCAGCTTAAACTGGGTTATCTGAAAATCTATCAGCGGCCGGCCAAACTGCTGCCGTTCATTGGCATAACGCAAAGCTTTTTCAAACGCCCCCTGAGCACCACCCAGGCCCATGGCGCCAATACTGAGACGCCCACCATCCAGAGTCGACAGCATCATATGAAAACCAGCACCCTGCTTACCGAGAAGGTTTTCTTTTGGCACCCGGCAGTCATCAAAATATATCTCCGTGGTATTGGATGACCGCCACATCATTTTTTTGTGCATAACCCGGCAATCCAACCCGGAAGCATCGGCAGGAACCAGGATACAACTCATCTCCGGCCGACCATCAGGCCTGGTACCGGTAACAGCCTGAACCACAATAACCCCGGTAATCGGGGTGGAAGCATTGGTAATAAAGATTTTCGAACCGTTAATAACCCATTCATTGCCATCCAATACGGCATTGGTCTTTGAATTCCCGGCATCGGAACCGGCATTGGCCTCGGTTAAACCAAAAGCTGCCAGCATCTTCCCGGAACATAAAGGCGGCAGCCATTTTTTCTTCTGCTCTTCGGAACCAAAGTAATTGATCGGCCCAATCCCCAGAGAGTTTCCCGCGGCTACAGTAGCAGCCTGCGAACCATCAACCCGGGCAATTTCCTCAACGGCGATAATATAAGATACATAATCAAGACCGGAACCGCCGTACTCAGGCGATACAAACATGCCAAACAAGCCGAGATCCGCCATTTTCCCGGTCAATTCCAGGGAAAACTCTTCCGCTTCATCTAATTCCTGCGCTACCGGCGCAATCTCCTTTTCCGCAAAAGAGCGCACACTTTTACGCAGAATTTCCTGTTCTTCCGCCAAATCAAAACACAAAGCCATCTTCCAGCCCCTTTCCTAATTAACACTTTACGTTAACTGTTAAGATGTGGATAAAAAAATGTAAGTAGAACTGGGTTTCGATATATTATTTCAGCTACCATGTCAATCAAAAAGGTGGATTTCAGCTCAAATTGCAGCTTGATTATTGGTAAAGCAGTATGTTAGATTTACTTAAGAATTCACAAATTTCACGGAGGTTATCATGTGTCAATCGAATGCTTTTCTGGTAAAAGAAAATGGAACTGAAGAAATGGTGATGGAGGATGTTTCTCTCATCACCCCCATGGAAGATGGCTCCCTGGAACTAACCGGCCTTTTTGGAGACAGTTTAACCCTCAATGCCTCCATCAAAGAGATGGATTTATTGAAGCATAAAATCCTCATCCAGGGAAACTGATCACGCTGATGGTACTGGCCGTTCTATTTCTGCCAGCCATTTTTTGCGCATCCGGTTAACATACTGGTGAGCCTGGCGGGTAACTTCCGGCAAGCGATAGCGGGTAGAAAGTTTCAGCACCATCATGGCTGCCCGCTTTACACTTATAAGGTGACCCGGCGAAACAAAAACCGGCTTAACCCGCTCCCGAGTCCGGACTACCATGCCGAAAAGCTCCCCGGTCGTTTTCCGCAATGGACTCATTGCTCCCTTTTCCAACCCTGGCAGTTTATATTCTCCCACCAGTTTGGTTTTGGCACAACCGATGGTTGGCAGGTCAAAAAGAACGCCCAGATGTGCAGCCAGCCCTAAACCACGAGGGTGAGCTATACCCTGGCCATCACAGACCAGCAGATCCGGCAGGCGGGGACAGCGATGCAGAATTTCAGCCAGCAATGGCCCCTCACGAAAGGTCAACAGTCCGGGAATATAAGGAAAAGAAGCCACGGCTGATTGCTGTTCCACCGCCATCAGGGTTAAATCCGGATAAGAAAATATCAGAACCGCAGCGAAGAGCATATTGTGGCGCCGGTCATAAGAGATATCGGCCCCAGCCACAGTTTCCGGCGGCCAGTTATCCTGGTCGGCGACAATGACCCGTTCCCGCAGCTGCCGCTGCAGCACCACCGCTTCCCCGTAAAACAGCTGCCATGGATGATTTATAACTTGTTTGCCCATACTCCCACCTTGAAGTTTTTGTAAAAACTCACAACCATTAAATAAAAAGAAATGCCGTTCAGCACTTACCTGTCATGCATTTTGCGCCTTGTCAAGAAAAGTGAAACCTGCTATAGCCCGTCATGAAATGACTATTTTTATCAAGGAGTAAATACATCATGGAAAAATTAAGTATATCCCGCAACTCAACGAAAAAACCGATTCCAACTGCTGACAAACTGGGTTTCGGCCAGCTTTTTTCCGACCACATGCTGGTCATGGATTACAACCAGGAACAAGGATGGCACCATCCACGCATTGAACCCTATGCTCCTTTCTGTGTTGAACCGGCAATGATGGTTTTTCATTATGGCCAGGCTATTTTTGAAGGCATGAAGGCCTTTAGCCTGGAAGACGGCAATATCGGCATTTTCCGCCCCCAGACCCATTTTGCCCGGCTTAACCGATCCGCCGGGCGATTGTGTATCCCCCAGATCGATCCGGATTTTATCCTTGAAATACTAAAACAATTGCTTAAAATTGATCATCAGTGGGTTCCCAATGAGAAAGGAACTGCTCTTTATATCAGGCCGTTTATCATCGCCACCGATAATTTTCTTGGCGTCCGGCCTTCCCATACCTACAAGTTTTTCATCATCTTATCACCGGTGGGGGCCTATTATGCTGAAGGATTCAACCCGGTAAAGATCCTGGTGGAAGATGAATTTGTGCGGGCGTCACAAGGAGGCATTGGCCACATTAAAACACCGGGAAATTATGCTGCCAGCCTGTTGGCGGCTTTAAAAGCGCAGGAAAAGGGCTATACTCAGGTTCTCTGGCTTGATGCCAAGGAGTTGAAACTCCTGGAAGAAGTGGGGACTATGAATATCATGCTGAAGATTGACGGAGAAGTTATCACTCCTCCTTTAGGCGGCAGCATTTTACCGGGAACTACCCGCGATTCTGTCCTGGCGATTCTCAAAGAATGGGGAATCCCCTGCGCTGAACGCCCCATCAGCATCGATGAGGTCATGACGGCAGCAAGTAACGGAAAACTGGAAGAAATGTTTGGAACCGGCACGGCAGCGGTTATCTCACCAGTGGGTGAGCTGAGATATCAACAGCAGGCATTCAAGATCAATGACGGCAAAGTCGGCGCCTTATCCCAACGTCTTTTCGACCATATTGCCGGGATTCAATATGGCCTCTTGCCTGACACCTATGGATGGCTGGAAAAAGTAACCGTTAGCGGATGATTCAACTGCCGAAGACCGCGGTTATCACCCTGGGCTGTCCGAAAAATCAGGTGGATGCCGAGCAGTTGCTGTCCCTGCTGGCCGGCGATGGATTTCCCCTTGTGGGCCAGATAGATGAAGCTGAAACAATCATTGTTAATACCTGTGCCTTTATCCAGCCGGCGGTGGAAGAATCACTGGATACTATCCTGGAGATTGCCGGGCGTAAGCAGGATGGATATTGCCGCTACCTGGTAGTCATGGGCTGCCTGCCCCAACGTTATGGGCAGGAATTGCTCAAACAGATTCCCGAAATTGATCTGGCCCTCGGCACCTCAGCCTTTTTGAAACTTCCAGCACTTTTACTAAAACTTTTCCAGGGCAAATCACCGGCCAAACTTCATGTATCGCCGCCAGACTACCAGAATACCTGTGGTCTGCCGCAAATCACCAGCCAACCACATACCGCCTATCTCAAAATTGCTGAAGGATGTGACAATCACTGCAGCTACTGTATAATTCCCCAACTCAAGGGGAAACAGGCCAGTTTCCCCCCGGCCGAACTGACTCGCAAAGCGATTGAACTTGCCGCCGCCGGCGTCAAAGAACTGAATGTAATCGCCCAGGATATAACCGCTTACGGGCAGAAACTTCCGGGCCGGCCTGACCTTGTTCAGTTGCTGAAAAAACTGAATAAGATTGATGGGCTGGAGTGGATTCGCCTCTTATACGCCTACCCGGAAAAGGTCAGTGATGAGCTTATAAATTTGCTGGGAGAGCAAACGAAAATCTGTCCCTATCTCGACCTGCCTGTTCAGCATATAAGCGATTCCGTCCTTAAACGCATGAACCGCCATGGCCGCTCTCAAACCATCAAAGAAACCATTTATAAATTGGGCGCACTGCAACGAACTATTCATCTGCGGAGCACGGTGATTGTCGGCTTCCCGGGTGAAACTGACCGTGACTTCCAACTCCTGTTGGATTTCATCGGCGAAGGGCATTTCACCTATCTTGGCTGTTTCTCTTACTGGCCGGAAACCGGTACCAAAGCCGCCATGATGGAAGCCCAAATTGAAGCGTCCGTTAAAGAAGAGCGATGCCGGGCCATAATGGATTGTCAGCGCCGGATTACCAGCCGACACCTGCAGGAATATATCGGCAAAAGTATACCTCTATTGATGGAAGGCGAAAGCCTCGAGTCCGAATTTCTGCTCCAGGCAAGAACAGCTTTTCAGGCCCCTGATATTGATGGAATTACCTATGTCACCGAGGGTTTTGCCCAGCCAGGTAAAATTGCTGCCAGCAGAATCAATCAGGTGCATGAATACGATCTCTTTGCGGCGCTGAATCTTTCATCTACACAAACCTCCACATAAACCATGTCGCCCATGGCCAATTTCAGCTATACCAGAGAGATTTCAACCACCACAGCCAGTTTTGGTCGGGATGAATACCGCCATTTCATCACCGTACTGCGAAAAAAAACAGGTGACCTGATTCATTTTCTTGACGGTCAAGGCGGCAAGTATACTGGCAGAATAGTTACCATTGATGCAACTGCCAATTCATTTCAGGCTGAAGTGGAAAGCCACCACCACTACCGACCAAACTTCCCCTCTATCACCCTGGCCCTGGCCCTCCCCAAGGGGAAAAAATTTACTTTCATCATCCAGAAGGCGGTCGAGCTGGGCATCAGGAAGATTATCCCGCTGGAAAGCCGCTATTCAGTCAAACAACTGCCGGCAAGCCGGGATAAAGAACGTAAGCTTATCCAATGGCAGAAAACAGCCCTTGAAGCAATCAAACAGTGTGGCAATCCATATCTGCCTGAGATCAAACATCCTATTCCCTTGACATCCTTGAACTTGCCAAGCGGAAAAAACTTTGTTAAGCTTCTCTTCCATGGACCGGCTGCAGAAGGAATTTCAACTCAGGCCACGGCCCTGGCCCGTACCCGGGAAGTACTCATGATTATTGGTCCGGAAGGCGGATTTTCCCCGGAAGAAACCGAATTTTTAAGCGGACACGGCTGCCGGACAATAAGCCTCGGCTCCACCACTTTACGCCTTGAAACCGCTACCATTGCCGCTATTGCCATTGTCCAATACCTTGCTCAAGTTTGACGACTTCGTATCGAATACACCTCCTTGCAACTCTGTGCCTATGTTAGAAAAAACAATCCGGCAGCCCAAACTGCAAAAAAGAGTACGTTTTTCTTGAATATTACATCACAGTTGGTTATTATTAAAGTTAGTCGAACATTTACCCAGACGGTTCACTAAACTATTAGAATTACTTGCTCAAACGCTGTCAAACATAAACAATGAAGGAGGATATCATGCCTAGAGGTGATGGAATGGGACCGCCGCAAGGCGGCCAACGAAGAAAAGGACAAATGGGCGGCTCCCAGGCTGCCGGTCCTGGAGGGCAGTGTGTTTGTCCGCAATGCGGTTATAAGCTTCCTCATGTCGTTGGGAAACCGTGCTATGAGAGAAATTGCCCTGAGTGCGGGGCCAAAATGACGCGGGAATAAGGATTTTATTCAGAGCCTGTTGAGTGATATGGGCTGGGGGAACCCGGAGAGTATCAGCTCTGTCCAGTTAACAATGTATACCGCATAGAAGATATGATTGAGTTTTTTTGCGAAATCCTCACCCATGCCCTCATGATCACTGGCTTCGTTTTTGTGATGATGCTGGTGATCGAATACTTAAATGTGCTTACTGCGGGAGTCTGGCAGCAGGGACTGCGTGGCAGTCGCTGGAAACAGTACTTGCTTGCCTCTTTTCTGGGGGCCACCCCTGGCTGTCTGGGAGCTTTTGCGGTTGTATCTCTCTATTCCCACCGGGTGGTTTCGTTGGGAGCGGTGGTCGCGGCCATGATCGCCACCAGCGGTGACGAATCATTCGTCATGCTCTCCATGATTCCCGGGACCGCCGTTTTTATTTTTCTTAGCTTATTGCTGGTTGGCATTGTGGCTGGGATTTTGACTGACGTGCTGTTCAGCAAAAAAGAAACTCAATGGGCCGCCTTCGACCACGAATTCAATCTTCACGAAGAAGAGCTCAACCACTGTTTTCACCGGCAGCAGATAATAGAAAACTGGCGACATTGCACCCTTGCCCGAGGCGTGCTATCTTTTACCTTGATACTGTTCACCTTCGGTCTGTTCAGTGGCCAACTGGGGCCACCAGCCTGGAACTGGATCAAAGCAACCCTGCTTTTGACTTCCGGGATAGGACTGTTCATTGTTGTCACCGTACCGGACCATTTCCTGGAAGAACACCTCTGGAAACACGTGGCGAAGATTCACGTGCCTCGCGTGTTTTTGTGGACCTTCGGAGCCCTGCTGCTCATGCACCTGCTGGTGGATCATTTTCACCTTGCAGGGTGGATGCAGGAAAACCGGTTGGTCATGCTGGTGATCGCCTGTCTCGTGGGATTGATTCCGGAATCAGGACCTCACTTAATTTTTCTTACCCTGTTTACAAAAGGGGCCATCCCCTTCAGTGTCCTCTTTGCCAGTTCGATCGTTCAAGACGGGCACGGCATGCTACCCCTACTGGCGGAATCCCGCCTGGACTTTTTGCGAATCAAGGGAATTAATTTCTCCGTTGGTTTGATGGTTGGACTGATCGGCTATTGGAGTGGTTGGTAAAAACCTTCATCCTTTGATAACCGCCAGGGGCTTTAGCTCGACCAGGATTTCAATCAGGTCGATCTGGTTGTCGATCACTTTATCGATATCTTTATAGGCTCCGGCCGCTTCGTCGAGATCCCTGCGGCTGTGAATAGAGTGGAGAATGTTCTGGTCGTCAAGGCTTTTCTGCTCCTGTTCGAGATCAAGCTGACGCTGGGCCTGCTTACGGCCCATCCGGCGTCCGGCCCCATGGGCACAGGAGGAAAAACTCTCAGGATTACCTTTACCCCGAACAATATAGCTCGGCGTCCCCTGGGAACCGGGAATAATGCCGATTTCGCCTTCCTGGGCCCGGGTGGCTCCCTTGCGATGGACCATGACATTCTGATGAAAATGGCTCTCCATAACGGCATAGTTATGGGCAATATTGATCAGCGGATCAAAAGATACCGGTGCCGCGTACATTCGCAGAGCAGCCTTAACACGCTCCATCATAAATTTACGGTTGGCATAAGCAAAATCAATACAGTAGCGCATTTCGCTGATATATTTCCGCCCGGGTTCGCTGTCAATGGGCAGAAAGGCGAGCTGCCACTGTTTGGGAATTTTTGAGCCCCAACGGCGGTTCAGATCGATTGCCAGGCGGTTGTAATAGTTGGCAACTTTGAAACCGATATTGCGGCTACCGGAATGGATCATAATCCAGATGAAACCGTCGTTACCTTTTTGAATTTCGATGAAATGGTTGCCACCTCCCAGGGTACCAAGCTGGGTCAAGGCATTTTCATATTCCCGCGAGATAACCGGCAGATCTTTCCGTGAATAGCCGACCGGCTTCGGCATCAGGGACGGGTCCTGTATCCTCTGGTGATGTTTGAAGCCGACCGGCACGGACCGGCGAATTTCGCCGATAACTTGACGCAAGCGGTCCGTGGCGATGGCAGTCAACGAAGTTTTAACGGCGCACATGCCGCAGCCGATATCAACTCCGACAGCATTGGGAACTACCATGTCAGGCGAGGCCATGACCCCACCGATCGGCATGCCATAACCGAGATGTGCATCAGGCATGACGGCAACATGCTTGAAGATAAAAGGCAGGTTAGCCAGGTTTTGAACCTGAGCAAAAGCCCCTGGCTCGATATCATCCAACCAGAGCATGATCGGTTTTTTTTCAGTGGTGATGATCTTTTTCATTTTTACTCGTAATAACTTTGATGGTAAGGATGTACCGGCATGGCTCTCGCTCATTCTCGCCGGCCGTCCATGGCCTGCCTGTGCGTGCCGCACGCAGACAGGCCGGCTTGTGAGGCGCGCTAAAGCAATGTCCCCGATTGTCCACCGCGAATCACAATGGGGGACACATAAACGCTTCGCCTGCTTATCGTGCTGGTTTGCACCTTTGCTTCGCCCTGCTTCGCACGGGGACAGAATTGAATTCTGTCCCCACATTGAGACAATTTGAAGAGTACCCGAATATTTACCACGGTTTCTGATACCTTACACCCTACAACCCTGTACCGTACACCATACACTATACACCGTTCATTTACCATAAAACATAATCGATCCGCGGAGAGACTGTCAACATGATTGATCATAAAAAACTGGCCGTCATCCATATCGTTAAACGGGAACTGGGTCTCTCCGATGAGGAGTACCGAGATATCCTGGAGATGGCGGCCGGCGTCAGTTCGGCCAAAGAGCTGGATAATGCCGGCTTTCGCCGCCTGATGCGATATTTTACCCGCAGCAGCCATTATCGTCTCAATCCCCATAGCCTCACACTGCGACAGAAACTCTTTATTCAGCATCTGTTTGAAGAATTGCACTGGAGTCCTCCCCACTGCCGTAATTTTCTGATGAAATATTACCATAAACCAGATATAGAGAGATTAAATAAAAAAGAAGCCAGCAAGGTCATTGAAGCTTTGAAACAAATCAAGAAACATCGACAGGAGAAATTCCATGAGCCATGTCCCTGACAAGATCATCTATTCGATGATGCGGGTCAGCAAACAGTACGATAATAAACCGGTCTTGAAAGATATCAGCCTCTCATATTTTTACGGCGCCAAGATCGGCGTTCTTGGCCTTAACGGCTCCGGCAAATCCACCCTCCTGCGCATTCTGGCCGGAGTCGAAAAAGATTTTAACGGTGAGACCTCGATCGCTCCCGGCCTGACGGTCGGTCTGCTGGAGCAGGAACCTGTGCTCGACGATGAACTCACGGTTCGCCAGATAGTTGAACAGGGAGTTCAGGAAACCGTTGACCTGCTGGCAGAGTTCAACCGGATTAATGAAAAATTTGCCGAGCCGATGTCGGATGACGAGATGGACAAACTGATTACCCGGCAAAGTGAAGTCCAGGAAAAGCTCGACAATCTCGATGCCTGGGATCTTGACGCCCGTCTTGAAATGGCCATGGATGCCCTGCGCTGTCCGCCGGCGGAAACGGTTGTCAAAATTTTTTCCGGCGGTGAAAAAAGGCGCGTCGCCCTTTGTCGCCTGCTGCTCAAAAAACCTGACATCCTCTTGCTTGACGAACCAACCAACCATCTCGATGCCGAAACCGTGGCCTGGCTCGAACAACATCTGCAGCGTTATGAAGGCACGGTTATCGCGGTTACTCACGACCGTTATTTTCTCGATAATGTGGCCGGCTGGATTCTGGAGCTCGACCGGGGCCATGGCATTCCCTGGAAAGGCAATTACTCCTCCTGGCTGGAACAAAAGGAAAAACGGCTGGCCCAGGAGGAAAAAGAAGAATCAAAACGGCGCCAGACTTTGCAGCACGAACTCGAGTGGATTCGCATGACCCCCAAAGGACGACATGCCAAGGCCAAGGCCCGGATCAAGTCATACGAAGACCTGCTCGGAAAGGGAGGAAAGGAACAAGTTCAGAATCTCGAAATTTACATTCCACCCGGCCCGCGGCTTGGCAAAGTAGTCATTGAAACCGAAAAATTGAGTAAAGGCTTTGGTGATCAACTGCTGTTTGAAAACCTAAGTTTTGCCTTGCCGCCGGGCGGTATTGTCGGGGTTATCGGGCCCAATGGGGCCGGAAAAACCACCCTTTTCAAGCTCATCACCGGCCAGGAAAAACCTGATACCGGAACCATCCACCTTGGCGAAAGCGTCAAACTGGCCTATGTCGACCAGAACCGCGATGACCTGAACCCGGAAGATACCATCTGGGAAGCAATCTCCGCCGGTCAGGACACGCTAAAACTCGGAGATCGCGAGGTCAATTCCCGTGCCTACGTTGGCCGTTTCAACTTTTCCGGCTCCGAACAGCAGAGAAAGGTCGGCCAGATGTCGGGCGGCCAGCGCAACCGGGTCCACCTGGCCCGAATGCTCAAGGAAGGAGCCAATGTCATTCTCCTTGATGAACCGACCAACGATCTCGATGTCAACACCCTGCGAGCCCTGGAAGAGGCTTTAGAAAATTTTGCCGGCTGCGCGGTCGTCATCAGCCATGATCGCTGGTTTCTGGACCGTATTGCCACTCATATTCTCGCCTTTGAAGGTGACAGTCAGGTAGTCTGGTTTGACGGCAATTATTCCGAATACGAAGCTGATCGCAAAAACCGTCTCGGCGCCAAAGCCAACCAGCCGCATCGGATCAAATATCGCCATTTGACCCGGAATTGATAAAACCAGGCAATTCATTCTGCGGGCCATAAAAAAAACCTTAAGAAATTCCGAGAAAATGACGAACACAGTGAGAACCGGAGGGCGGCAAAAGGAAATTATCGCCCTTTCTCACTGCATTTTTCTCAATTTTTGCCTGAATGAGGTCAACCATGAAATGTCCAAAATGCAACTATACCAGCTTTGATTATCTGACTGAATGCAAAAAATGCGGCCAACTTATGGATGAGGTTAAAAAACGTCTTAACTTGCAGTTAAGCAAACCATTCGTAAATATTAATGAAATAGCTGATCAAGAAGCAGAAAGCATAGTGGAGGATTCAACGATTTACGGAGAAAAAACCGACCCCTTCGCCGATCAAGAAGCATCCCTGGCAGATAGCGGGGAGCAGGAAGAAGATGAATTAATTGCCGTCAGCAGCACTACGGACAGTTTGCCGCCCCTGGAAGGCCTGGGCAGCATGGAAAACCTCCAGGATGAGGACTCGGTCGTTGAAGAAAAAGACGACATCAAATTCGAGTCGGTACAGACAGAAGAAGATCAGGAGATCACAACCGGTTTCAGTCCCAGCGATGAGCAGCTCGAAGAGCTGAATCTCCAGGAAAAAGCTGATATTTCAGCAGAGGAACTGCCCGAGCTTAACATGGAAATTGCCGAAGAAAAGGGTGAAAGTTCAGAAGACTATGACCATGAAAAGGTCATAACGCTGACAGAAGATGATCAGATTTTTGACCTGGAACTGGACTTGGAAGACAAGTAAAGCACTACCGGCTAAATAAAGGTTAATTTATAGGCTGCCCTGAAAAGCAGCCTATTTTTTTGTTGTGTTCCCCTTAGTATTTTGCGCGGCAGGCAGTCCAACATTTATCGCTTTATTAAAATTTTCAGCAATTGCGGTTATATTCATATTTTCAGGAATGATTTCCCAATTTGACATGCCGTCACCCAAGGCTTCAGCAATTTTAATCCGCATATAGCGCTCTCCACCATTACCACCATACGCATTCAGTTCCAGTGTTTTGGATTCAGCCTCAGCTTTCCCGATGGCCAGGATACCATTGGCCTGCATGTTGTCGGCTTCCATCTTGTTTTTTGCTTTCACCATCTGGGCTTCCGAAGCCAGAACGATACTGCGCTTCTCAGCTTCGGCTTTCTGAATATTGGCTAGTTTAATCCCCTTGGCTTCCTCTTCTATTTTTTTGGCCGTTTCAATGGCTGCCAGGGTTTTGTTCTTGTTAATTTCAATATCTTTTGCCGACAGGGTTTTCTCGGTCAATTTAGCAACAATTTCATCACTGAACACCAATTTTTTGAACTCAATGGAGACTACCTCCATACCCCGTTTATTCAGTTCTTCATTCATGCCTTTTTTTGACAAATCAATAATCTGTTCCTTCACCTGACCTCTGAAAATATCCTCAACTTCAAAATAACCGGATTTATTACGAATAATTGAACGGGCTGTATTACTTATCAGGCTAATGATATCGCCAGGTGCCACCGCTGCCACAAAAACATCAGCCTGCTTTGGCAAAACCCGGTACCAGATGCTGACATCGGCATGAATAATTTCGCTATCCTTGGTTTCAAGCGTGACACTACTCATTTCATCGTCTGTTTTCTCTTCAGCTGTCCCCATTTTAACCAGTTCTAGATTCGATTCAGCAATATCAACAATAAGTATCCTCTGGGTCAGAGGGTCATATCCCGATAAAAACCAGAGGTATTTTCCCGGCAATATTTCTTCAGCCTGAACCCCTTTATGCTTCCCATATAGGTTCACCAGCACTCCCCTTTGATGGGCTTTAACCTCAGGAGAAAAATAAACGGCAGCATTTATCCCCAGAAAAACCAGGACTCCGATAGCAACCAACATGACAATTTTCATCATATGTTTCATCAGCTTACACTCCCCCGCTGGGTATCGGTTTCAAAACCTTTATTGCCACAGGATTTCAACAGCATTCGGAAAAGCAATCCAAATTTTTAGCAAGTCTATCAAAATAATTTACATCCAGTCAAGAAAAACTCTCTAAAGAACCCATATTGCCCTCTCTAATTAATAGTCGATTTTACCTTTACCTTCTCTAATTACTTCCGGTGGGGAATGGGTCAGATCAATGATTGTCGATGATTCTGAATCAATGTCTCCGGCATCAAGAAAATAATCAACCAGGTTATGATATTGGCGGTTTAATCCATCAGGAGTTCCGATAATCTGCCCATGCTCATCCCGGGCACTAACCCCAAGCAATGCCGTACCCAACCGGGTAATTAATGCCTGGCAGGCTGGTCGGTCAGGCACCCGGACCCCAACAGTCCGGCGCTTGGCCATGACCATTTTAGGAACCTGTCTGGATGCCGAAAGAATGAAGGTATACGGCCCGGGAATGAGGCTTTTCATTAAACGGTACGCTTGATTGTCTACCACCGCATAACGACTGATATCGGTTAAATCAGCACAGAACAACGTAAATTGCTGCTGTTTTTTACCGGTTTTCAGGGAATAGAGACGTTGAATTCCCCGCTTGGCATCAATAGAACAGACAGCGGTATAATTGGTATCGGTGGGCACCACAGCCAAACCGCCGGCATTGAACTGTTCGACAACTTGCTGCAGCAGCCGTTCTTTTGGCAGATCATTATACAGTCTTACCAAAACTGCCATATTTGATTAGCCCCCAAATAATTTTGATCCCTGAATATATCGAACCGCAAGGTTAAAAATGCATTTGATCATTATTGATGAATCTATACACTTACAGGTTGTGCCGCTCCGGTTGAGTCTCCGGTTTTTCTGGAACCGTTTCCGGTTTTTCCGCCTGAAATTTTTGTTTGAATTCATCCAGCTGTTTTTGTAATTCAGGCAAAACTTCCTGCTGAAGCTTCTCTTTGTATCTCTCCCCTTCTTTCAGAAGTTCTACCAAAGATTCCTGCAGATTTTTCTTCATCTCCTGATACTGTTCCGAATGGGGAAGGTCCTTGAGTTCCTGGATAAATTGGTCGAATGTTTGACCAAGCTCCTCTGTTGTTTCCCTGATCGTCTCCCGATTCTTCTGCAGATAATAAGACAGGCTGGTAAAACCGGTTACCGTTTCCCCTTCATGGATGGGAACGGTTGAAGGTTTTTCTCCCTTTTTAATCATAATGGCTTTCTTGCCGGGCAACTCGGGATCATCGCCAAGAATAAAAAGATGGTTTTTTAAAGCAGCCGCCCGCTGAGCATCCTGAATACATACCTTAATAATAAAAGAGCCATCTTTAGAAACACGTATGGATTCAATTTTTCCCACCGGATAATCTTTAAAGTATACCCGATCACCCTGTTTCAGGCCGTCAAGGGATTCTATTTGAATATTAAACCGCAAATCATCAGCGATAGACAAACAGGAACAGAGCATAGCCATGCTGCTGAAAAGCATGAACAACACACCATAGCGGAACCACCGTTTCATCATCTCGTTTTCTCCTTATCATCATCTTGATCAGCTGACTCACTCTCCGGCTTTTCGTCTGTTTGTTTTTTACCAAATATGCGGGCAATAATAATACTGATTTCATAAAGTATTAACAAGGGACCAGCCATCATCAGCTGGCTCATTATATCGGGAGGGGTTAAAACCGCTGAAACCATAAAAACAGCGAGAAAAGCATATTTACGCTGCCGGCTCAACATCTTGTGATTGACCAGGCCGATACGGGACAAAAACATGGTAAAAACAGGCAATTCAAAGACGACGCCAAAGGCAAAAAGCATTCTGGTGGCAAAAGAAAAATATTCCTTTACCGATGGCATGGGCCGAATAAAGTCGGTGGCAAAACCGACGAAAAAAGAAAAACCAAAAGGAAAAACAACGTAATAGCCAAAAAGTGCACCACCAACAAAAAAAATTGTCGAGAGAAACACGAAAGGAAATATATATTTTTTTTCTCTGGAAAAAAGTCCAGGAGCAATAAACCTCCAGATTTCATATAAAATAACCGGTGAAGAAGCAAAGATTGCCGCGACTAAAGCAACTTTCAAGTAAGTAAAGAAAGCTTCCGGCAACCCGGTGAAAATCAGACCCTGCTCAGGCGGCATAACCGCTAGCAGGGGAGCCATCAGGAGTCGAAAAAGTTCCTTAGAGAAGTAATAGGTCGCGCAAAAAGCAAGACCGACGGCCACGGCACAGACGATAAGTCGCCGACGAAGCTCCTCCAGATGCGCAGTCAGGGTCATCCCCTGATCATTCAGGGGTTTTTGCTGATCCGTGGTCATCCGGCTTCTCTTCAACCTTTACTGTTTCATCAATAGTGGGAGATGATGGCAACTTGGCTATTTGTCGCTGTTTGGCTGTTTCTTCCGTTTTCACCTCATCCGCAGGTTCCTGTTGATAGACCGTATCCTTCAAATCATCGGTTGCTTTTCTGAATTCCGCCAATCCTTTACCCAAAGTTTTTGCTAAATCCGGCAGTTTCTTGGGACCGATGACCAGCAAAGCAACCACCAAGATCATTAACAATTCCGGCAAGCCTATACCAAACATCTATCAACCTCCCCAAATATGATTTCCTGACTGGTAAAAATCAACCATTGCAGCACTTTAACCTACGTAACATCTATAATGATTACTGGCACTAATGTCAAACATAATCCATTTAATTTTCGTAAGATAAAACTTTAACTGTCCGCTATCATTGAATTTATTTCACATCCAGCTCATGGTCTGCCGATCACAACCGAAATCTGAAAACTGCCGTCTTTTAAACCTAACGCAGGCTACGCCCACAACCCAGATTTTATTTTACCAAGCTTCATGGTGAAATCATTCATATTGTCAAAAAAGATAAAAAACTCACGGCAGCACAAAGATGCAATCTTTTTTTCTTCGTGTTCTTCGTGTTCTCCAGTGAGCGTAGCGAATGGGTGGTTAAAAAGAATTTCTTGTTTTTTTTACCCCTCAAGGGGGTACTGAAAAGAGTGACAGGTTTTCAGGAGTAAGATACTAAAATGGCATAAAAAAGAAGATGGAGTTTTTTGCAGCCATCAATTCTATTTGACATGAATCACCCAATTCGGCTACTATAATGAATAAGTAACCCTAACATCTTTAGCTTATTTTTATTCATGCCGCAAAGCAATCAAAATCAAACCAAAAATACAGCAGAAGGGCAGCAGCCTGCCCCATCACCCACCGGTAAAGCTGATATTTCCATCTCCCTGTCAGCCGGAACTCTTTACCATTTAAAACTATCAGAGATCTTCAATATTGCCCGGGAATGTGATTTTGATGGGGTTGAGTTAATTATCAATCAGGTTTTTGAGAAGCGGGATCCCCGACCAATCATCGAAAAACTGATGAAAATCCATCCGATATCGTCCATTCATTCCCCATTTTTCAAAATTGCCGGCTGGGGAAACCAAATCAAGACTCTGATCAAAGTCATCGAACTAGCCGGCGAATTCAATATTCCTCTGGTCAACTTCCACCCCCCCCTGTGGTACCCCCCTGAGCTCACTTTCTGGCGCTGGTTCAGAAAAGTGGAAGATTTCCAGCGCTTGGCAAAAAACAACAATACTATCGTTACCATTGAAAATATGCCCTATGTCGGCAACAGGATCCGTTTCAACCCTAATATTCTCCGAAAGACAGAAGATATGACCAGTTTTATCGAAAAACATAATCTCTATATGACTTTCGATACAACTCATCTCGGATCCCATAATCCGAATTTTCTCGTTGGATTTAAGCAGTTCTACCAGACTGGTAGAATTCGTAATATTCACTTCAGCGATTACGGCCATGGCCGTGAGCATTTATTTCCCGGCCGTGGGCTTTTGCCACTCACCCGGTTTCTTTATTTACTGAAACACTTACAATACCAGGGGCCGCTTACGGTCGAATTAAGCCCCGTTGAGTTGCCCCCCACCCATGATAAAATCATCACCAGCCTTAGAAACCTGCTGGAATATTTGCGGGAGGAAACCAGCTGGAGACAACCTACAGCTGCCAATTGATCAATCCAGCCAGATAAGCAGCTCCATAACCATTATCAATATTTACCACCCCGATGCCACCAGCGCAGGAATTCAACATCCCCAATAAAGCGCTGATACCACCAAAAGCAGCCCCATAGCCAACGCTGGTAGGTAAGGCAATCACCGGTTTATCCACCAGACCGGCAACCACACTTGGTAATGCTCCTTCCATTCCGGCAATGACAATAATAACCGCAGCCGCATCCAACTTACCACGATAAGCCAGTAAACGATGCAAACCGGCGACCCCGACATCCACCAACAACTCAGGAGTCTGCCCCATAAATTCGAGCGTTATTGCCGCTTCTCGGGCAACCCGCAGGTCCGAAGTCCCGGCGGTAACGATCAAAACAGCCCCACGACCGGATGGTTCGATTTGATGCCTTTTGATCGTCAAGCATTCCCCTTCTTTATCATATTCAGATTGAGGAAAATGTTTCAACAATAAGTCTGCCTTCATCGCTGACAGACGGGTTATAAGAATATTTCCCGGTAGTTCCAACATATGCCGGACAATGGTAATCAGTTGCTCAATAGTCTTACCTTCGGCAAAAACAACCTCGCCGATTTTATCGCGTAAACTGCGATGGGTATCCAGATGGGCCACCCCCACATCCCGATAAGGAAGATCTTTCAAAGTATCCAGCACTTGGTCGGTATCCAAACTTCCCTGCTGATAACGCTCCAAGAGCTGGCGTAAATATTTTTCATCCATTTTCATTTCCTTTCAATACTGCTCTCAACTTTCTGAGGTACTCTAAAAACAGCTGAAATAAATCTCCAAGGATGTTTGGGCTTGGCTCATAGCCTGTCTGCCGACAGGCAGGCGGTATTGGCCACCTGGTTGGGGACAGTTTTTAAAACTGTCCCCCATTGTGATTCGCGGCGGACGCCTTTGGTACATTGCTTTAGCGCGCCCCACAACCGGCCATGGACGGCCGGCGAGAATGAGCGCGAGCCATGCCCGAACATCCGGCAATATATCCCTGGCAATAAAAATCAGAAAGTTGAGTACTGATGCTTTCGTACAAAGTCGCAAAACCAATTCAACGTGTTGCCCCACCAGAAAGCTGGTAAGTCTCCGCCAGTATCAGCCCTAAAGAATCCAGCAGTTGATGAAATGCAACAGTTAGCAGCAACCCCTCAATTTTTTCTCCATGACAAGCCAACGTTCCAATACTCAGGCGGCCTTCTTCAAGTCGAATCCGCACCGGAGCAACAGTCTGCTGCTGAAAAAACACCTCCACCCGGTTAATTTGTTCCAGTTTACGCCGGGTAACCAGCCCTTCAATACCGGTAGCCAGGCAAGCCCGGGCTGGCCAGTCCCAGGATTTTATCCCCATCAGCTTAGCCTGCTTTCGAATCAGCCGTTTATTCCACCCCGCTTCCCGCAGAGGACTTTTTATCCCAAGCTCATCAAGAACCCGCATTCCAGGACGACAACCAGGGTCATCCTCAGCATGACTTCCATCAATAACAACTGCCAATTTCGTTTTTTCAGCCAGGTTTAGAAGCTGTGAAAATATAAATTTTTTACAATAATAACATCGTCTATCCCGGTCTTCTTCCCACACAGGTTGCATTTCATCCAGGGATACCGATATTACCTGCCCCTGGACGGTATCGATTTCAGCTCTGGCAACATCCCGTTCATTGTCCGTTAATGCTGGATGTTCCACGAAAACCGCCTGGAACCGGATACCGGCCTGTACTTTCAAAAGCTCCAGGAGTAAGGTACTGTCAATTCCGCCCGAGTAGGCAAGTAATATGGAAGGATATCCGCGGAGGATGGAAAGCAAACGTTTTCGAGAATTCATCAGTATTTCAATGCACCATCAAGCCTTCAAGCCTGATGGTAGCCGGTGGCAGATGCCATTGCTTTAAAGTTGAAGCAATGGACTCTCGAAGAAATTCAATAAAAAAATCATCATATTCCCCCAATTCCTCCAGCATCCGACCAGCAACGGCTTGCCCCAGGGAATCGTGCATTGCCTTTTTCAGCTGCTCAATTTGCTCAGCACTCAGAGGTGAAGGATTATGTGGCGGAAAAACCAGCTGGACATCTACTCCAAGAATTTTTAAACCCGCCAAAGAATAGAGCGGATAATGAAAATCAAAGGTAATAATATCTGTTTGGGGAGGTTCCTCTTCAGCTGCTTTATCGATATTTTCAGCCAGATTATGAGTAATGACCTCGGCAATGACAACTCTTTTTGTCATCGAGCTGATGTGAGGTTTTGGGAAAAATATTTCCCTGGCGGCATATATCTGTAGAATCAGCAGCATAACAGCCAGAACAATGGAAACGGGAAATAATATTTTTTTCAGAAAAGGACGGACTGCTGAGGATTCGGCATCATCAACGGTTGTCGAATCACCAGGGGGAACCACTGATTCAACTGCCGGAGAAACAACGGTCCCGGAAGAACCACCCCCCGAGGGCATTTCTTCTCCAGTCTGGAGACCGGAATCAACCACAGGCTCTTCGAAATCAAAATCCTCAAGAAAATCTTCATCATCCAAGAGTTTATCAAGGTCAAGATCGTCAAGTTCTGTTTCCTGACTCATAGATACAACAATCTCCAAACTATCTCAATGTGGGGACAGAATTGGATTCTGTCCCCTTCGACCCAGCCTTATACCCGATCAAATAAAGCATTGACAAAATCAGCTGCCTTGAATGGCCTGAGATCATCAAGCTGTTCGCCGATACCAATATAGCGAACCGGCAATTTTAATTCATCGCATACTCCCACTATAACTCCACCCTTGGCAGTTCCATCCAACTTGGTCATTACCAACCCATTAATCCCCAGCGCTTCATGAAACATTCTGGCCTGATTGATAGCATTCTGGCCGTTATTTGCATCGAGCACCAATAAAATCTCATGGGGCGCACCGGGAAGTGCTTTTTCGATCACCCGTTTCATTTTCTTCAGTTCATCCATCAGGTTGACTTTAGTGTGTAAACGGCCAGCTGTATCAATAATCGCCACATCAGCCCCTTTGCTCACTGCTGACCGTACTGTATCAAAACAAACGGCGGCCGGATCCGCCCCCATTTTTTGCCGGATTATGGGAACCCTGGCCCGTTCAGCCCAGGCATCCAGCTGTTCAATCGCTGCAGCCCGAAAGGTATCCGCGGCTCCCAACAGCACATCTTTTCCCTGGGCCGTAAAAATTGCCGCCAGTTTACCAATGGTGGTGGTTTTACCAACTCCATTAACCCCCACAGCCATGATGACATAAGGCTTATGATTGATTTCCCAGGGCTGCTCCGCGGCCTGGAGAATCTTTTGAATTTCCTGCTGTAAAAAAAGTCGTAACTGCTTTGGGTCTTCCAACGCCTGATGACTGACTCGCTCCTCGACTTCGGCAAACAGGCGGTAACTGGTCTGCACTCCCAGATCAGAGGTCAGCAGAACCTCCTCCAACTGTTCCAGGAATTCTTCATCAATTTCTTTTTTACCATAGAACAGTCCATCCAGAGTACCGACAAACCGCTGACGGGTTTTGCTCAAACCTTTTTTCAGTCGGCTGAACAAACCAGCCGATTCACCAACCTGTTGACTTTCCTCATCCACAGCAGCAGTTTCTCTGTCAACATCCTTAACTGCCGTAGATTCCTGTTCAACAGTAGAAAAATCGGCTTTATCCGTTTCCTCCACATTTTCCTCAATGGCAAACGGTTTATCCCCAGACTCTAACATTTTTTCCGGCAATTCTTCCGGTTTCCCTTTTCGGGAAAAAAATCTGCCGACCAACCCTTTTTTATTCTTATCACTCATGCATTTCTTATCCTTCCACCTAACTTAAGCAATCAGCAGTTAGCTGGATAAAATTAAGGTTTTACATTAACTCAACTGTAAACATTCGACTACGTTTTCAGAAAAGATAAAAATACTCTCACAGAGGCACAAAGTCACAGAGAACCCGAGTCATTTGCCCTCTGTGACTCCGTGTCTCTGTGAGAAATAATAAAAATTTGTCAATCTATAGACAAAGTCGAATATTTACACTCAACTTTCTGAGTTACGCTAAAAACACCTGTTTGCCGGCGGCCAATACCGCTATGAGCCAAGCCAGAACATCCTGCTAATATGTCCCTGGCAATGCAACTTAAGAAAGTTGAGACATATAAGAATACACAGTACTCAACAGGTAACTGTATCCTAAGCTGAGCTATTAGCATTTAGCCATTAGCAATTAGCTTTTAAAAATCAGGGCTTTACGATGGTTAGTAACAACACCCAACGGGTGAAGGTTGATGATATTAAACATCTTGTAATTATTGAGCTAATCGCTAACGGCTAAAAGCTAATCGCTCATTTTAGGTTCCAGTAAACGCTTCCTGTTATTCTGCGATGGCGGCAACCCGCTGTTCTGGACGACCTGAAGAATCAGCCAGTTGCACGGATAAGGTTTTGGAAACCCCCTCTTCCTCCATGGTAATCCCATAAAGATAATCACCGATGGTCATGGTCCGGCGATTATGGGTAATAATCAGAAACTGGCTGTGGGCAGCAAACTTTTTAACCAGTTGGTTAAAACGGTCAATATTGGCATCATCCAGCGGCGCATCAACCTCATCCAGGACACAAAATGGCGCCGGATTAACCTTAAAAAAAGCGAAAATCAGCGAAACAGCAATCAGAGCTTTTTCACCGCCGGAAAACAAACGTAAATTCTGCAGCCGCTTCCCGGGGGGGGCTGCCGCAATTTCCACCCCTGATTCCCAAATATTGTCTTCGTCCGTCAATCGCAAAGAAGCCCTGCCTCCATCAAACAGTTCACTGAATAGCTGCGAAAAATGATCATTAACCTGGAAAAAAGTACTAAGGAATCTCGCTCGGGAAGTTTTTTCCATCTTTTCAATAGCCTCTTTTACGGACTGAATGGAAGACAGCAGATCCACCTCCTGCTCTTTCAGAAAATCATAGCGGTTTTGGACCTCATCTGCTTCTTCCAGGGCCAGCAGGTTTACCTGACCGAAATTAGCAATCCAATGGTGGATTTTCTCCAATTTTGCCACCATCTCTGACTCATTGAAAGATTCATCATCACGCAATGGGTTCTCATCCAGGTACTCTATCAAAGAGATACCATATTGCTTAGAAAAATTATCCAGTATATATTTACGGCTATTTTCAAGGCTTTGCAGTTCCAACTGTTCTTCCAACAGCCGAGGCCTCCACGTAGACAACTGTTTATCAGCGTCACGCACCGCTTCCTGACGTTCATGGCTAAATTTTTCAAGTTCTTCTTTCTCCCGCAGTAGTTCATTCAGCTGCTTTTCATGCTCCACTGCATCTTTTGTCAATTCCTCCATCCGAATTTCAAGTTCTTCTGAACGCTCAACTGATGCAGACAATGTCTGCTGGTTTTCGCCAAGCTGTTGTTCAATTCGCTCAACCTGCCGTTCAAGTCGTTCCTCATCATTGGTAATTCTCAGGATATCCCGTTTGAGCTGATCCCTTTTCGCGCCAATGGCGGCCAGGGAAATTTTCTTTTCTGACAAAAATTCCTGCGCTGCAACCATATCTTCTTCAGCCGCACCATAACGGGCAACCAGCTCTGCCAGTTCGTTTTCTTTTTCAGTTCTCGAAACAATAATAGCCGCAATTTTCTCTTCGGCATCTTTTATGGCTGCGGTCAAATCATCCTGCTCTTCAAGGAGATGTTTTCCATCATTGTCAGCGCGTTGCAGCACGGAGGATAAACGATCATATTCATGCTGGTTATCCTCCCGGCAGCGATTACTTTGACGAACAGCTTCCAAAACAGGTTCCAACCGCGAGGCACATTTTCCCTGCTCTTCTTTTGCCTCCAGCAGTTGAACCTGTAATGCTTCAAGTTTACGATCATTAACCGATAACTGCTCCCGGGCTTTGTCCCTTTCACTTGCCGCTGCAGCCAATTCCCGCCGCAATGACAAAAGTTCACTGCTATCCGCCCGATTAATGTTTCCAACCCAGAACCAGCCGGAACCGGCATAGATTTCGCCATTTCCCGTTAACAGATAAGAATCTTTCGGCAGCATATCCAGCAATGATGCCACCTGCTCCCCTTCAGCAACCACATAGGTACGATTCAATAAAGGCTGAACCACCTGTCTGAATTCAGCTTTTACCGACACCAACTCTGCCAGGGATTGAACTCCATCAGGAAGAGTCGCGAAAGATTCTTCTGCCGCTGATTTTTGCCGGGCATGCAGTACCGCTACCCTGTCCCGGTGCCGTTGACGGCTGATGAAATCAGGGACGACGGTATGATCCGCAAGTACCAGACCTTCACAAAGCTGGCGAATGAAAAGTTCCAGTGGCTGCTCCCACGCGGAAGGCACCTGTTCAAACACATCCCAGAATGAATGCAGCAAATTTCCAGACTCCTCCTGCAAGGCCTGCTTCATCCCGCTGGTAAAACCAAAACCTTCAGAAACCTTGGTATGCAGTTGATGCCACTCCCGCTCGCAGTCAGTCAGATGATTAAAAGCAGTTTGCCGACGCTGGTCTGCATCCTCCATTTTTTTCTGCAGCTGAGAAACTTTCGCCGACAAACTTTCTTTTTCCTCTTCCAGCTGCCGCTGCAAAGACAACTGTTCGGCCAGAACTACTTTCCCCTGAAGCATGGTATCTTCAAGCTCCTTGAGTTGATGACGCCATTGATGCCCGTCATTGCTCAGACCTTCCTGCTTCTGCCTAAGGCGTTCCAGCTTCTCGTTATAAAGATGCAACTCGTTTTTGACCTGGCTTTCTTCACTCATGAGTCGAAAAACTTCCTCACGAAATTCCGTCTGTTCCTTAAGCATCCGGGAAACTATTGCTTTTTTTTCAAAGTAGCTTTCTTCCAGGGATTGACATTCGCTATTTTGGGACTGCCAGCGTTGATTTTGGGTTTCCAGTTGTAGGTTTTGCTCCTGCCGGTTTTTTGCCAGAGCTTCCAGAGACTGCGCCAGACCCTGCTGACGGCTGCGCCCTTCCTGCAGTTGACGGGTAAAGGTTTCCTGCTCCTGATGCAGCAATTCAATCCTGGATTTGGTAGCCAAAGTGTTTTCCCGGTTCCCATTAACTTCATCCCGCCCCTTATCCACCATTTTCTGCAATGATTGTCCCCGGGCAATCAGTTGATCAAGTTCCGTTGCCAGAACAGCCCTTTGTTGCTCTTTATCATCCACTTGCTGCTGCCATGACCGTAAGGATTCTCGTTTGGGTACCAGCTCTTCTTCCACCTGCAGATAACGATAACCGTTCAGCTGCTGATCCAGTTCCTTTTCCTGGCCCTGCAGCCGGCGAAATTTCTTTGCCTGGCGAGCCTGTTTTTGCAGATTCTTCAGGTTTTTGGCCACCTCATTGATAATATCATGCAAACGATCCAGGTTTTCTTCACTCTCTCTAATCTTACGATAGCTTTCCAGACGCTGAGTCTGGAAGCCCGAAACTCCGGCAGCCTCTTCAAACATCGCCCTGATGTCGGTTGGTTTAGCAGTAATAATTTGAGAAATCTGCCCTTGTTCAATGAAGGCATATCCCTTAGCCCCGATACCCGTATCACGAAACAGGGCGGTAATATCTTTTAAACGGCAAGGAACTTTGCTCAAATAGTATTCTGTATCTCCCTGACGATACATGCGCCGGGAAATCATCACCTCACTATACTGCTGATATGGCTCCGGCAAAGGAGCCCCATCACCAATCATGGTAAGATTAACCTCTGCCATCCCGGCTGGTTTCAAACGTTGGGTTCCGTTAAAAATCATGTCCCCCATCGCCTTTCCCCGAAGCTGCAGTGGTCGCTGTTCTCCCATTGCCCAGCGAAGGGCATCAAGGATATTACTTTTGCCACAACCATTCGGCCCCACCACCACGGTGATCCCTTCATGCAATGGAATCCTGGTTCGATGCACGAAGGATTTGAATCCCTGAATCGTCAGCTCTTTGACTTTCATTTTTAATCAGCACCGGAAATAACATGATTTTCATCAATACAATTTGACATATGCATCTTGATTCCTCTATAAGTTATTAAATGGTGGACGGCACAAGGAACCTTAGCCTTTAGCCTTTAGCCTTTAGCCTTTAGCCTTTAGCCTTATACCTTTCATTTAATTATTTGCCAGTAAGATTTAAAAGATAATCTCAACTTTGTAAAGCGAATAATACTTTGATCATGGAACTCTGGACAGTCCTATTACTCTTAGCCATCTTTATCCTGCTGATTATCCTTTCCGCCTTTTTCTCCGGGACTGAAACCGCCTTATTGTCATTTCCACCCCACCGGCTGCGCTATTACAGTAAAAAATACCCTAATCAAGCACAGCGCTTAAAAAATATCTTGAGGCATCCCCATGATTTTATCGCTACCGTCCTGATCTGCAATAATTTTGTTAACGTTGCCGCATCAGCCATTGCCACCTATCTCTGTGTTTATTATTTTGGCAACAAAGGGGTTTTGATTTCCACCCTGCTCGTCACCGCCGTACTACTAATTTTTGCTGAAATAACCCCAAAAACCTATGCAGCCGCCAGCACGGATATCCTGGCATTGAAGGTTGCCAAACCCCTGCACATACTTATCCGGATACTCAAACCCGTCAGCCGGCTTACTTCACTAATAAGTCATTTAATGATCAGAACATTTTCATCTTCCCAACCCAAGAATCATGAACCTCATTTTGATGAAGAGATGGAATCCTTTATCCATACAGGCCGGGAAAAGGGACTCTTAAATCAAAGTGAGTCTCTGATGATAAATAATATCCTGGGACTTGAGAAAACCACGGTCAAAGAAATCATGGTTCCCAGGCAGGAAGTAGCAATGATCCAGCTTCATACCCCCTACAACAAAATCCTATCCCTTATCCGACAGGTCGGCTTTTCCCGCTATCCGGTCTATGGTAAAAACCGGGAAGACGTCATCGGCATCATGCATATAAATGACCTGTTTACCCACAAGTTCGGTAAAACTTTTTCCCTGAAACAGATTATCAGGCCGGCACATTTTATTCCTGAGATAATGCCTCTTGACAGTTTGCTGGAAACTTTTCGCCGGGGGAAAAAACACCTGGCAATCGTTGTTGATGAATATGGTGGCATGGAAGGACTGATAACCATGGAAGATGTGGTTGAAGAAATCATTGGGGAAATGAACGATGAAGTAGACGTCGGCTCCCAGGCGGAAATCATTTCTTTAAAAGATGGCTCTCACCTGGTCAGGGCGGACATCCCAATCCGACGGCTTAATCTGGATATTCCTTTCCTGGAAGTTCCTGAAGAAGAGGACTATCTTCATCTGGCTGGATTTGTTCTCTCCCGACTGGGTAAAATTCCAACCAGTGGCGATTTCATTGAAATCCCGTCAGCACGCCTGGAAGTCATCCGGGTTATGGCCAATAAAATCGTTTTGATAAGAATTATTCCCGCTTTGACTTCACCATCGCCCCTTGACAAATAGCATAAAATATACTACATACAATTCTGATAATATTCAATTATCTAAATCTTTTCATATTCATTCTGGAGGAGTTAGTGATGAAAGAAACTGATGTGGCAATTGTTGGCGGCTCAGCCGCCGGCCTGATGGCTGCGGTTACCCTGAAAAAACGTCATCCTGAAAAAGAGGTGGCAGTTATTCGCGATGTCACCAAAACCCCGGTTCCCTGTGGAATTCCCTATATTTATGGTACGCTTGGAGATGTTGAAAAAGACATTATTCCCGATGGCAAATTCCTTGAAATGGGGATTGAGATTATCCAGCAGAAGGTGGTGGATATCAATCGGGAGCAGAAAAGTATTATATTTTCCAACGACAATACCCTGACCTATGACAAACTGATCCTTGGTACCGGTTCAAAGCCCATGGTACCGCCGATGCCGGGGATTGATCTTGGCAATGTTTTTACGATCAGCAAAGATCCCGTTGCCCTGCAACAGTTATATACCGCCATGGAAACAGCGAAAAAAGTCATCGTCATTGGTGGAGGTTTCATCGGCGTTGAAATGGCCGAACAGATTGCCAAAATGGGAAACAATGCTGATAACTCAATCGATGTAACGGTCGTTGAAATGCTTCCCCATTGTCTTATGCTGGCCTGCGAAGAAGAATTCTGTCTCCAGGCGGAAAATGAGTTACGCCAAATGGGCATCAATCTACTGACTAACAGCCGGGTGGAAGCCCTGGAAGGCGACGGTAAAGTTACTTCGGTCAAGCTTGCCGACGGCAAATCACTGCCGGCTGATTTGGTTATCATCGGTATCGGTGCGATAGCCAACATTGACCTGGCCGTAAAGATGGGCCTGGATGCCGACCCCCGGGGCGGCGTTACGGTAAATGAATTCATGCAAACCAGTGACCCTGACATTTACGCGGCCGGAGACTGTGCCAGTAAATTCTCCCTGATTACCGGTAAACCCTCAGGAATCCGTTTAGCTTCGGTCGCCTGTACAGAAGCAATGATTGCGACCAGCAACCTCTATCAAACGACCAGGAAAACCATGGGTGCCCTGGGTGCCTTTGCCACTAAGATCGGCAACCGCAGCATTGCCGCGGCCGGCCTGACCACCAGTGCGGCCGCCAGGGAAGAGATCGAAGTAATTATCGGTGAAGCCACCACCCCGAACCGACATCCGGGTGGCCTGCCTGGTTGTGTAATGGACATGAAAATAAAACTTTTATTCCGGAAAGATACGGGCGTAATCATCGGCGGCCATGTGAGTGGCAGTGAATCCGCGGCTGATATGGTCAACATTATTGCCGTTGCCATCCAGGCCGGCCTGAACGCTGAACAGTTGGCAACCATGCAGTATGCCACCCATCCCCTGCTAACCGCTTCACCGCTGTCCTACCATGTAATGCTGGCAGCGGAAAATGCCGCGGCACAACTGGGTTAAAGCTGAATTTAAATCATAACTAAAAACAGCCACCGTCTGCTGGACGGTGGCTGTTTTTTTGTCAGAAAAAGGGGACCGATTTATTTTTTGATCCTCTTTTTTAACAAAATTGACAAATGACCTGTTTTTAGTCTATATTAAGTCATAAGTGTAATCCAAGCAGAGAGGATCATGAAATTATGAAATTATCAAGCCAAATAAAACCGATTAGTTATTTGAAATCTCATACTGCGGAAATCGTCCGCAATCTCTGGAAACAGGCAGAGCCGCTGATAATCACCCAAAACGGTGAAGCCAAAGTAGTCATGCTGGACATTGAAAGTTACGAGCAGACACAGGAGGCTTTAGCTCTGCTGAAAATTCTGGCCCTCGGCAATCTCCAAATCGAAAAAGGCGGATTTAAACCGGCAACTGAATGCATCCGGCAACTGCGCGAAGAACAAGAGCATAATTGATGCGCTATTCAGTATTGCTAAGTAATGACGCAAACCAGGATCTTCGCAAATTATACGGCTATATCGCCAAATACGATTCACCGGATAACGCGAACAAAGTCATCGACCAAATTGAGCACATATTCAACGAACTGGCTGAATACCCGAACCGCGGAGCCTGCCCTAAAGAACTGCTGGCTTTGGGAATCCATGAATATCGTGAAGTATTTTTCAAAGCGTATCGTATAATCTACCGGGTAAATAAAGATAGCGTTTACGTTCTTTTGATTGCCGACGGTCGCAGAGATATGCAAACATTACTACAACAACGCCTGCTTCAACCGTAGATCAAAAAATAAATCTGTCCCCTTTTTTCTTTTTTGATGAACATGATCAATCATCATAGTAGCCGACAATAAAACGCTCTGCCAGCATCCCAATAATAATCATGACGCCGCCCACCCCCATTATAATCGTTGCCAGGTTATATTCATCGTGCATTATCCACAGGGCCACCCCACAAATCAAGGCCAAAAAACCCAGAAGTTCGACGATAGGTATCCATAATCTTGGCATAACAGTCTCTCAACCTCCATGCTGGGGTAAAAACATATTCATATATTGTGACAGAACGGAAAAATAGTTAAAAAAGAGCATCACGCCGATCACAATTAAAAATATACCACTGATAATACTGATAAGGCGCAGATAGCGATTCAGCCTGGAAAAATAGGCCAGGAACGAATTAAAAGCAAGCGCGGAAACCAGGAAGGGTACCCCCAATCCCAGCGAATAAGAAAGCAGCAGAATAATGCCACTCATCATGTTTTTTTCGGTGCTGGCATAAAGCAGAATGCTGGCCAGGATAGGACCGATGCAGGGGGTCCAGCCGGCAGCAAAAGCTATCCCGACCAATACTGAGCCCAGATAACCAATTGGCTTATTTTTAAACTCAACCCGTTTTTCATGCTCCAGAAACTTCAGCTTAAGTACCCCGGTAATATGAATACCGAGAAGAATAACAATAATTCCGCCGACCTTTCTGATCAGCGCCTGGTTCTGCTGAAAAAAACTCCCAAGATAGGTTGCCGAGGCCCCCAGGGCAACAAATACCAGGCTGAACCCCAGAATAAACAAGAGGGAATGAATAATCGTTCGCCGACGGATTGAAATATCCCCTTCTTCAGCCAGATCATCAAATGAAATTCCGGTAATATAGGTCAGATATGATGGGATCAGGGGCAGGACACAGGGGGAAACAAAGGACAACAGTCCAGCGGTAAAAGCAATAAAAATTGAAATATTTGAGGTTCCAGCCATATTAAATCCTAGACAAATTGAGCAATTAGCTTTTAGCAGTTAGCTATCAGTCTTGTGATTACAAGAGGTAAAACATTACAAATTACACCCATTGTGTGTCATCTTTAATTAACGTAAAGCCTTGATTTTTTTAAAGCTAAACGCTGATCGCTAACAGCTGATCAACTGAACGTATATCCTAATTTTGATACAGGAAACAGGCAACCCGATGCTGATGACCACAGTCATGCAGATCCGGCATTGCCTCCGCGCATAGCGCGAATCGCTGCGGACAGCGGGAATAAAAAGGACAACCCTTATTCACCATGGTAAAGCCTGCATCATGAACCACATCAACCATCTTTTCTCGCTTCCTGGCTGGATCGGGTAAAGGGATGGACCTCAGCAACAACCGGGTATACGGATGTAAAGGCTCTTGATACAAGGATTTACTTGGTGCTTCTTCAATAATCTTTCCCAGATACATCACCAGAATTATATCACTGAGCAGCTTGACAACGCTGAGATCATGGGAAATAAAAAGCATCGTCAAGTTGAACTGTTCCCGCAGATCAAGGAGCAGATTGATAATCTGGGCCTGAATTGAAACATCAAGTGCCGATACCGGTTCATCAGCCACTACAAATTCAGGATTCAACGCCAGTGCCCGGGCAATACCAACCCGTTGCCGCTGCCCACCACTGAACTCGTGAGCATAGCGATCCCCCATTTCAACTTCCAGGCCGACAACACCCAGTAGCTCATCAACCCGTTGCCGACGCCAGACGCCATTTCCCAGCTGGTGAATAATCAGGGGTTCTTCAATAATTTTACGGACCCTCATCCGGGGGTTGAGGGATGAATAAGGGTCCTGAAAGATCATCTGGAGCTGGCGCCGGTAAGGACGCAATTCCCGCTCGCTTAATGACGACAAGCTGGTATGACGATAAGATATTTCCCCCTGGTCAAAGTTTTCAAGCCGGAGCAGTAATTTACCTAAAGTTGATTTTCCACAACCGGATTCACCAACCAAACCAACAATTTCGCCTGCGTTTATCTGAAAATCAACCCCATCAACAGCATGGATATAGCTTTTGGCCGCGAGAAAACCACTGCCCCGTTGAGGAAACCTTTTTTTCAGACCGGCAACCGAAATCAGGGTATTTTGTTCTACATTTTTCACCAGTGTTAACGGCCCTGCAATTCCAGCGGTTGTTTGCATTTTTCCAAAGCAGCCAACATCTGGTCCGGAGAAATTTCAGTACACAGAAATGGCCGACCGATATTACGCAGCAAAACCATCTTCAATGAATCAGCAGCAACCTTTTTATCTCGGGCCATGATCTCCAGAAGTTCTTCCCCCTGGACTTCAGCCGGAACTGAAAGCCCCATTTTAAAAAGCTGCAGCAACCCAAGGATACGCTGCAATTCATCATCTGACAATGATCCGGTTTCAACCGACAAATAGGCGGTAAAAACTAAACCCATTGCTACGGCAACACCATGCTTGATCCCGGTATAAGCATAGGCCTTTTCCAGGGCATGTCCAAGGGTATGTCCGAGATTAAGGATAGCCCGAACCCCCAGTTGTTCCAACTCATCACGGGCAACAAAATCAGCCTTGATGCGAGAGCATAGATGCAGCATACCGGCGAGAATTTTTGGATTATGCGCCAATATTTCCCGGTAATTCATTTCCAGGAAGGTAACGAAATCATCACCGGCGATCAAAGCATATTTAAGCACTTCCCCCATACCACTGAAAAACTCATCTTCCGGCAGGGTTTCAAGAAAATCAACATCGGAGATAACCGCCCTAGGTTGATAAAAGGAACCAACAAGATTTTTTCCAACCGGCAGGTTAATACCGTTTTTTCCACCTATGGCACTGTCAACCTGGGCCAGCAGCGTGGTTGGCACCTGCAATAGATCAATGCCACGCATATAAGTAGCCGCGGCAAAACCAGCCAGGTCACCGATCACCCCGCCGCCGAAAGCACAGACAAACCCATCCCTTTGCAAACCGGCATCATACATCTGCTGATAAAGGCTGAAAAGGGTTTCCTGGCTTTTATATTGTTCCCCGTCAGCGATAACTATCGGGGTTACTTTATATTCAGTCCCGGCAAAAAGGTCCTTAAGCCGATCAAGATGCAGGCCGGCTACCGTTTCATTGGTAATAATAACCCCTTGTCGCCCCTTGAAATGAGGCAGATATACCTTACCCTCATTTGTCCTGATCAAACCCGAGCCAATGATAACCGGATAGCTCTTTGTACCCAAAGAGACGGTCAGCTTATGAATATTCACTGATTTCACTTAATCTCCATCAACGGCACATACCCGCCGGCAAACTTCAAGATAGGCTTCCTCAACCTTACCCAAATCACGACGAAAACGGTCTTTATCCATTTTTTCCAGACTCTCCGCATCCCATAAACGGCAGGTATCAGGACAGATTTCATCAGCCAGCAGCACATCACCATTAAAAACACCAAACTCCAGCTTAAAATCAACCAGCAGAATCCCCCGATCAAGAAAATATTGCTGCAATATGCCGTTGATTTTCAATGCCAGCTCCCTGGCTTGATCAATCTGCTCAGCGGTAGCCAGGGAAAAGGCCAGAACATGATCCCGATTAATCATGGGATCATGCAAAGAATCATCTTTATAGTAATATTCAATAATCGGAAACGCCAGATTTTCTCCTTCAGGCCGGCCCATGCGTTTAGCCAGGCTGCCGGCAATGATATTTCGTGCCACCACTTCGACGGGAATGATACTTACATTCTTAACCAGTGCCTCCCGCTCCGAAAGGGTTTTAACCAGGTGGGTTGGGATTCCGTTTTCCGCCAGTAAGTTGAACAATGTCGTCGAAATCCGATTGTTAAGAATTCCTTTTTCGACAATGGTCCCTTTTTTTGTCCCGTCAAAGGCGGTGGCATCATCCTTAAAATAGAGAATTCGGTATTGTTCATCATCGGTAGCATAAACAATTTTCGCCTTACCCTCATAAACTTTATCCCCTCGCTTCATTTTATTCTCCTCTATTCTCCAAACACCCGGCGAAAGATAACCGGAATCTGGCGCAGGTGATGCTCCACCTTAAACAGGTTTTCAATTTCATCCGCGGATAAAACCTTCATTACTTCATGATCATTTAAAAGATTATCTTTAAAGGATGTCCCTTTTTTAAAGGAATCCATGGCATTTATCTGCACCCAGGCATAGGCTTGCTCACGGCTGATACCACGGCGGGCCAGGGCCAGCAATACCCCCTGTGAATATATAGTCCCCCCGGTCAACTGCAGATTTTCAAGCATGCGTTCAGGATAGACAACCAGTTTATCCATGACACCGATAAAGCGCTGGAGAATAAAATCTATTAAAATGGTTGAATCGGGCCCGATAACCCGTTCAACCGATGAATGGCTGATATCCCGTTCATGCCATAAAGACATATTTTCCATCGCCGCCAGGGAATTGGAGCGTACCAGGCGAGCCAGCCCACAGATATTTTCCGAGAGGATGGGGTTTCGTTTGTGGGGCATGGCGGATGAACCTTTCTGCCCGGCATGAAAATATTCCTCCACCTCGCCAACTTCGGTTCGCTGCAGGTGCCTGATCTCCATGGCAAACTTTTCAATCGATCCGGCCAGCAGGGCCAGAACCGTAAAAAAAGATGCTTGACGGTCACGCTGAACAATCTGGCTGGATGCCGGTGCCGGCGACAAACCCAATTTATGGCAGACACGTTCTTCAACTTCGGGAACTATATTGGCGAAGGTTCCCACCGCGCCGGAAATTTTTCCCACGGATACATCTTCCAAGGCCAGGACAAAACGCCGCCGCTGGCGCTTGATTTCATCAAACCAGATGGCCAGTTTCAAACCAAAAGTTATGGGTTCGGCATGGATTCCATGTGACCTGCCGATCATCACGCAATCCTGATATTGATGTGCTTTTTCCTCTAGAACTTCCATCAACCGTTCTATATCCGCCAGAATCAACTCACCGGCTTCTTTCAGCTGCAAACCAAGGGCCGTATCAAGCACATCGGAAGAGGTCATTCCCAGGTGGATATAGCGGGAATCAGGACCAACAAACTCGCCGACCGAAGTCAAAAAAGCAATGACATCGTGCCGGACTTTCCGTTCAATTTTCTGAATCCGGGAAAGAGAAAAATCCGCTTTTTCCCTGATTGTGGCATATGATTCCGGCGGAATCATCCCCATTTCAGCCAGAGCCTCACAAGCTGCCAGTTCAACCTTCAACCAGGCACGATACTTATTTTCTTCGCTCCAGATTTCTCCCATCTCGGGCCTGGTGTAGCGATCAATCATTCTTTAACTTCCTCTCGTTCCGGCCGGATTATCATTACCGAACACCTGGCATTTTTCAACACCTTGCTGGCCACACTGCCCATCAGAAACCTTTTAATTCCTGACCAACCATGGGAACCCACAAAAACAGCATCAATCTGCCGGTCATGGGCCTCATCCACAATGGTAGTCGCCGGATGACCTTCAACAATGGCACTGTTAATGGAGGACAAATCATACTTACGGGCAATTTTTTCCATTTCTTCCATTTTTTCACGGCCGGCAGTTTTACGGGCTTCCACCACCATCTGGATACTTTCAAGATCTTCAGCCGGTAATGCCATGCCGTCCAGGCCGAGAAGCAGAAATCCCTCTTCCACCACATGGAGAAAATCCACCTGGGCTCCATACTCCCGGGCAAAATGGCACCCAACCCCGACCACATCCCTGGTAATTTCGGAAAAGTCCACAGCAATCAAAACTTTTTTAAACTTTCTCATCTGCGTCTCCTTTCGTATTTTAACGGCTTTTCAGCCGGGAACATGATTGACGATGAAACCCAAGTTTAAAGCAGTCTCCAATCGTCAACTTACTACCATTGAACCCAACTCTCTGTCAATCTCATTACACTTCATCAAACAGCTTTTTCAGCGCTAGCTTTAAATCAAGGATAAGATGGGTTGATATTGCGCCGCAATTTTTTGTGACTGCGAGGCGCGTATTGAAAAGCCCCGGTAACTTCCAAGTAAATGGTTTCATTTGCTTTCAGATATGTGGCCGCGACAGCGGTCTGAAGGCGCTATTCAGCACATTGCATCGCTACTTAAGTAGTAAACTCGGGACTGTCCCCAGCTTCACCGGGGGCTGTCCCAGATGTTTACGGACGATGAAACAATGTCGGCATACGCCGCAAAAGCCTGGGACAGTCCCCTTTTAAACCAAAAGGCTCGGGGACAGTCCCGGTTTTGCTCACAGCAGTGCACTTCATAAAGATGTGCTGAATAGTTACAAGCCCCAAAAAATTTCACCTTAATTTCAATATGATAGAAAAATATTAGCAAATTCTTCATAGAATTATCCACAGCTTTTCCACAGGACCTGTGAAAATCGTTCAAAACCCCTTAAACTACTTACTATTTTACCGGTACGGTCGTAACTAACTGTAATTATTTATTATTTTTTTCAAACGGTTTTAGAATATTTATATTTCCTTAATAATTACCGTAGATTAATCCCTTTATGAACAGTTTATTCACAGGCAATAGTCTCAGTAAACAGATAGGACATCAAGAGGATTCCTGTGCTTGACGTTTTTTAGCCTTCTGCCAGAGAATCTCCTTTTCCTCAAGACTCAACTGCTCCAGGGAACTTCCCTGCACACCGGCAATCCGTTCCATCTCCCTGAACCGATACTCAAACTTCCGGTTAGCAGCCCGAACCAGGCCTTCAGGGTCAAAATCTAACAACCTTGTCAAGCTTGTCAAAACCAGGAAGAGATCACCCAATTCTTCAGCCATGGCTTTCCGGTCATTTCCCGCCATGGCCTCCTCCAGCTCCCGGAGCTCCTCATGTACTTTAGGCAGCACCTCGACGGCCGACTGCCAGTCAAAACCCACTTTGCGACCTTTCTTGCCATAAACATAGGCCTTTTGCAGCGGCGGCAGCGTCTGGGGAACATTGTCCAGCAGCGATTGATAATTTTTACCTTCAACCTGTTTTTTAATCTCGTCCCACTGGGTCAGAACCTGGGAGCTGGTTTCAATCGTTCCTGACTGGGCAAAGACATGGGGATGCCGGCGAATCAGTTTTTCAGCAATACCATCAAGGACATCATCCAGGTCCCAGTGATTCCCTTCTTCACCCAAAAGGACCATAAAAAGCAGATGAAAAAAAACATCGCCAAGCTCTTCCCGCATCCCGGCAAAATCATTTTGTTCCAGAGCATCGACCAGTTCATAGACTTCTTCCAGAAATCTCGGTTTCATGGAAACAAAATCCTGTTCACGATCCCAGGGACATCCCCCGGGAGAACGCAATCGGCGGATGACTTCCTGGAGCCGCAAAAACTTTTCCGCCGTCGTGTTCCCGGCTTTTACCGGGTCAGAGAGTATCCCCGGCTGTTGACTTTTCATCAATAAACTCCTATGCTAGATATAAGAAAAAACAGACCGCGAAAAGTAAATATTCGACTTTGTCTATAGATTGACAAATTTTTATTATTTCTCACAGAGACACTGAGTCACAGAGGGCAAGTGACTGGGGTTCTCTGTGGCTTTGTGCCTCTGTGAGAGTATTTTTATCTTTTCTGAAAACGTAGTCGAATGTTTACCGCGAAAAAAGATTATATTCTCAACTTTCTTAAGTTAATCTAAAGGCAGAATATCGCTATGAGCCAAGCCCGAACATCCTGCCAATATGTCCCTGGCGATGCAAGTCAGAAAGTTGAGTTAAATTTGACAACAATCTTCGTGTTCTCTGGGTCTTCGTGGTAAAAAGCAAATATAAAACGGATATTTTTCTGAATTTTCTGACAATTTTATCCCAGTATAGAATATATGCCAGCTATTGAAGGCAATCTCACCGGCCTGAAACCTAAACAGGTTAAAAATCTCGAAAAGATATTCCGTCGTCACCTCAATCAGGAACAGATTATCAGTGAAGAGCTATGCCGTTATCTGGCCGGCCTGGCACATGAAACAGGCCGTCAGATTGGCATCCTGATTAACCGCCGGGGATACATAACTCACGTTATCGTCGGCACCCACCAGAGAATCACTCTGCCCTCCCTGCATGAATACCGTCTGGGGCATGGCCGGTTGCGCGGCTTGCGCTGCATTCATGTCCACCTTGGCAGCCAGCCACTTGACACTGAAGACCTTACAGACCTGGCAATGCTCAGACTGGATCTGATGGGGGTCATCAATACCACCGCCAGCGGTCTCCCTGCCTCACTCCAGCTTGCCCACCTTAAAGCCGGCGAAAACCGGCAACAGCCGGCTTATGAAATCCTTGAACCTATATCCCCCTACAATATCAGTCTGCCATTTTCCCAATTAATTCAAACGATGGAAAATGAAATTGCCACCGGGTTCAGCCACCAGACGAAAGCGGCAGATAAACAGCGGGCGTTCATCATCAGTGTCGGACCGGAACCACGTCATGTTCATGAAGAATCCGTCCATGAGCTGGTGGAGCTGGCCCGGGGTGCCCAGGTGCAAATAGCTGAAACCTACATACAAAATCGCCGCATAAACCCACGGACGCTTACCGGAGCGGAAAAACTCCAGGAGATCACCATCTCGGCCATGGAACAGGGTATCGATCTCTTGATCTTCAACCAGGAATTATCGCCAATGCAGGCCCGCAGGATTTCTGAAATAACAGACCTGAAAGTCATTGACCGAACCCTGCTCATCCTGGATATTTTTGCCCGCCGGGCCCAAAGCCGCGAAGGAAAACTGAAAGTTGAACTGGCACAGCTTAAATACCGTTTATCATGGATTTCTGAAAAGACCACCGCCTTATCCCGTTTAACCGGGGGAATCGGCGGCCGGGGACCGGGGGAGACAACCCTGGAAATTGACCGGCGTCGCACCAGGGAACGTATCGGCACCCTGGAAAAAAGGCTTAAGAAAATGGCAAAAAGCCGGGCTAACGCCCGCAAGAAAAGAAAAAAAAACCAGCTGCCGCTGGTTTCCATTATCGGTTACACCAATGCCGGAAAATCAACCCTGTTAAATACGTTGACTAAAAGCTCGGTATTTACAGAAGACCTTCCCTTTGCTACCCTTGATCCCACCACCCGCCGTCTGCGCCTGCCCCGAGAGCAGGAAATCATCATCACCGACACGGTTGGTTTCATTAAACGATTGCCTAAAGATTTGCTGGATGCTTTCCGCACCACCCTGGAAGAACTTAACGAGGCTGACCTGTTAATTCACCTGGTCGATGCCGCCGATGAACATCTACAGGAACACATCCAGGTAGTTGAAAATATCCTGAGTTCTTTGAACCTCCAGGATATCCCCAAAATGCTGGTTTTCAACAAGGCTGATCTGATTTCTGAGGCTGAAAATCAACTTTTGAGCAAACGTTACCAGGGCATAAGCATTGTGGCTAAAGACCCGAAATCCGCCAAAATCCTCACCAACAAACTGACCGACAGGTTAGGACACCGAATACAGCATTCGAGAGCATCCAGTATCAAGGATTGACTGAAAGCTCATTTCCATTTATACGGGCACTGGCTTCTTCCATCAGGCCGCCGATAATTTCCTTTACCGACAAAATCTTTTTAATCGCCGGGAAGTTGCTTCCGGTAAAGAACAGCCCCCGTTCATAGTCACCGTTGCGGGCCCGTTTCAGGGCCTCCAGGATGCAAAAACTGCCGCTGCAATGTTTTAAGCAGCCGTTGCATTTATCCGGCCTGATCGACTGATCACCAGCCAGCAGCTTTTCCACCAGCGGTGTCTTGATGGCATTAGCCGGCAATCCCACCGGGCTTAGTATCCGCACCAGATCACTGATTTTGGATTTCAGCAGCAACTCTTTAAAATTATCATGAACCGTACACTCGGAACTTAATAGAAACCTGGTTCCCATCTGGACCCCGGCCGCCCCCTTTTCCATAACCCGGCTGATCGCCTTGCCATCGACAAATCCACCGGCAGCAATGGCGGGGATTGAAATTGCCTTGCAGATAGCCGGCAATAAATCTTCCGTTTTATCTTCGGTTCCCAGGTGACCGCCAGCATCCCTGCCTTCGACAATCACCGCTGCCGCCCCTAATCTTTCCGCTAATTTTGCCGCTTTAACGGAGGAGACCATGGTGATCAGGGGAGTTTTCCACTCCTTGCAGATACCAAAAACATCTTTGGAAAAGCCGGCCCCGGCAATAATCACATCAACCTTCTGCCGCACCGATTCATAAATCACTTCTTTGAAGCTTCGAGCCGCAACCATAATATTCAAGCCTAGAATACCTTTGGTCATCGCCCTGGCTTCCTGCAACTGGCGTTTCACTTCTTCCATGCTGAGCCCGGTAGCCCCTATTACTCCAATTCCACCTTCATCAGCAACCGCGCATGCAAGTTCAGCCGTCGACACACTCACCGCCATTCCACCCTGAATGATGGGAAGGTCAACAAAACGGTCGCCCATTTTCCATCCTGGTAAATTCATTCTCCTCCACTCTGTTTAAACTAAATTAAATCCCCAACTATGATGAGTATATCTTATTTGTTATCTTAGTGTAAAGCAAAAAGACGGATTGATCAAACCCAAAATACAATATCATAGATATCAATAATTACAAGCGGTTGATTACCACTATAACCTGTTCAGCAACTTTCATTATCCCGAGAAATTTATTGACAAGAGAAAAATAGAGATAGTATATATACCCTTCATTTTTTAACCGGCACGTTGATACCTTATCGGGACGATAACATGCTTGAGCTCAAATTCATTCGTAATAACATAGATGACGTCGAACAGATGTTACGGGACAGAAATACAGATCTGGATTTGAGCGAATTTCGTTCTATCGATACCCGGCGACGGCAATTGTTAACTAAAACCGAAGGATTGAAAAATAAACGAAATACCTGCTCGGACAGCATTGCCCTCCTGAAAAAGCAAAAGCAGGATGCCGGCGATCAGATTGCTGAAATGCGCGAGGTATCCAGGGAAATCAAACAGCTCGATGCCCAGATCAGCAAACTTGACGATCAGCTGGATTCCCTGATATACATGATCCCCAACATGCCCCATGAAAGCGTGCCGGTCGGCAGCGGTGAAGAGGATAATCCGGTAGTCCACACCTGGGGGAAACGACCTTCCATGGGTTTTGAACCCCTGGCCCACTGGACCCTGGGAGAACAGTTGGGAATCCTTGACTTTGAGCGGGGAGCAAAAATAACCGGGGCCCGATTCACTTTATATCGGGGTGCCGGGGCTCGACTGGAACGGGCACTGATTAATTTCATGCTCGATGAGCACACCACTCACCAGGGATACACCGAAATTCTGCCGCCGTTCATTGTCAATAAAACAAGCATGACCGGAACCGGTCAGCTGCCTAAATTTGCTGACGACCTGTTTAAGCTGGAAGGAATGGATTATTATCTGATTCCCACGGCGGAAGTGCCGGTTACAAATATATACCAGAATGAGATTCTTGAAGTCCATGAACTGCCGGTTTATTTTACCGCCTACACCCCTTGTTTTCGCAGGGAAGCCGGTTCCTATGGCAAGGATACCCGCGGGCTGATTCGCCAGCATCAGTTCAACAAGGTGGAGCTGGTCAAATTTGCCGCGCCGGATAATTCCTATGATGAGCTGGAAAAATTACTGGCTAACGCTGAGAACATCCTGCAGAAATTGAATATTCATTACCAGGTAGTCAATTTATGTACCGGAGATTTAGGCTTTTCAGCCAGCAAAACTTATGATATTGAAGTCTGGCTACCGGGCCAGGGGGTTTTCCGGGAAATTTCCTCCTGCAGCAACTTTGAGGATTTTCAGGCCCGGCGGGCCAATATCCGCTACCGACCCAAGGAAGGTGGTAAAACCCGTTTCGTTCACACGCTGAACGGTTCGGCCCTGGCCGTGGGCAGAACCCTGGTGGCCATCCTGGAAAATTATCAACAGGAAGACGGCAGCGTGGTAGTCCCAGAAGTTTTGCGGCCCTACATGGGCGGTATGGAGGTCATCAGGTAGAAAACAATTCACGGAGGGATGGCCGAGTGGCTTAAGGCGGCGGTCTTGAAAACCGTTGAGCGAAAGCTCCGTGGGTTCGAATCCTACTCCCTCCGCCATTTGACATTTT
>JAYEKE010000227.1 GCA_034660915.1 Pseudomonadota bacterium | reverse complement strand
TGAACTCAGGAATAAATAGGGATTATCCAGTCGTGCATAAAAATATATCAGAAATTATTGCCAGCCATCAGACATTACGGGAAAAGGTTGCCGCGTTGCTGCGGGAAGCGATTATTCAACAAAAAATCAAACCGGGAGAGCGGATTACCGAACTGGAAATTGCTTCCCGTTATGGTTTGAGCCGTACCCCGATTCGAGAAGCTTTCAGACAGTTGGAGTCGGAAGGTTTTTTGAAAATTATTCCTCGCAAAGGAGCAATTGTCGCCGAGCTGGATGAAAAAGATATCCGGGATTTTTACGAGATCAAAGCGGTACTGGAGGGGTATGCGGCCCGCGTCGCGGCGGAAAGGATTACGGATGTGGGAATTGCCCAGTTGGAACGTCTAAATCGGAAAATGAAAGAATGTGCCGCTAAAAAGGATATCGCAAGCTTGACCAAGAATCATAATGAATTTCATAATTTCATTCTTGAGCTTTGCGGGAATGATAAAATTACGACTGTGGTTTCAAACCTGGTACAGCAGTTCCTGCGATTTCGTTTTTTTGTTTCATCCGGTTCCTGTTTGAGTAGAATGCATAGCGAACATGATAAAATTGTTGCAGCTCTCAAGGAACATGATGGGGCGAAGGCGGAGAAATATATGATAGCCAATGCCAAGTTGGGAAGAGAAGTACTGATGAAAGAGTTTTTATCGCTCAAAGAGAATAAGAAATAATATAAGGTCAGGTCCTGTCGGCATTGCACTAGCGTTCATTCAGAGCAGAAGAACGAGGTAGATGATAATGAAAATTGATATTCTGGAAAGCAGCATATCTGATCACCAGCCGTTACCGGATAAAATTGCAAATTTTATCCGGGAAACGATTATTGTCGGGAAGTTAAAGCCGGGGGAAAAAATTTCTGAGGCAAAACTGGCTGAGGAATTACGCATCAGCCGAACGCCAATCCGGGAAGCTATCAGGATGTTGGAAAGTGAAGGTTTTGTTTCCATTATTCCCCGCCGGGGGACGATTGTCAGCGAGTTTTCCTTTGATAATCTATATGAATATTTCCAGATCAAAGCCTGCCTGGAAGCCTTTTCCGCCTTTCTGGCAGAACCACATATGACCGAGCGGGATATCAACCGCTTGCGGCGCTTGAATGAAGAGGAAAAAACCGCCATCGCCGGCCATGATTTTGTCAAATATATGCGTATTCATGAAGATTTTCACCAGGTATTTATAACCAAAAGTGATAATGAAAAGCTCAAGAAACTTAATGACCAGATGATGGTTCACATTAAGCGGCTGCAGGGTTTTTTCCTCCAGCAGCCGGAGATTTTTTCCCATTGTGCCGAAATCCACGGGGATATTATTGACGCCTTTCATCAGCATGATGGACCCCGGGTCCGCCGGCTGGTGGAAGAAAATATTCTCCATATTGCCCACCAGATCCATCAGCATGGAAAGAGCCTGAAGGAGAATGGCTGAGGTTGAGCTTCTGTCACCCGCCGGTAATTGGGAGAAACTGAAAGTTGCCGTTGCTTATGGTGCAGACGCGGTATATTTTGGCGGTCCTGATTT
>JAYEKE010000226.1 GCA_034660915.1 Pseudomonadota bacterium | reverse complement strand
AAACAAAATGGTATTTGATATCAAATCGAGTATGGGATGTTCTACGATAATGCTCCATACTCTTTACGTACTACAAGTTGTCGCCTAAAGGCGAGGGATTTTAGATCCCAAATAGAGACTATTAATGTTGATTCAGAACAAACCATTTTTATCAGTTCAGCAATTGGTTTCATTGTGTTTTGTCATATATGGTTTCGCAATCGTAATTAAAACTTCAAGGCAGAAAAGCTGACAATTCAGACCATTTGACCGGGAACCGCCGCCCGGTAATCAATGAGCGTCCCGGCCGGGGAAAAACTTTTAGCGTTAGTCGCAATAAACAAAAAAAAATGACACCTGCTATAAATGCTGCCAAGAAAGCCAAAATCACCTATATAGTACACGAATACGCCCATGATCCATCCTGTGAATCATATGGAACTGAAGCTGCAAAAAAATTAGGAGTACCCGAAGAAAGAGTATTCAAAACATTGATAGTAAGACATGGAACCAAAAAACTTGCCGTTGGTGTGGTTCCCGTATCATCCGTGCTTAACATGAAACTCTTTGCAAAGGTTGTTGGAGCAAAAAAAGCAAGTATGGCTGAAGTATCAGATGTGGAGAGAGCAACGGGTTATGTTTTAGGTGGAGTCAGTCCTCTGGGTCAAAGAAAGGAACTTGAAACCATAATTGATTCTTCTGCTAATAAATATTCAACAATATTTGTCAGCGCCGGCCGTAGAGGACTTGAAATAGAATTGAAACCACAGGACCTTGAGAAATTGACTCACGGGAAATTCGCAGAAATATGCAAGTAAAAGCTTCTAATGCGGGGCTGTGCCCGCAACCCAAATTAATGTGTCAGGATGTTCCGGCATGGCTCTCGCTCATTCTTGCCGGCCGTCCATGGCCGGTTTCCGAGGCGTCCGCCGCGAATCACATCGTGTGATTAGTTCGGCGGCCAATACCGCTATAAGCCAAGCCCGAACATCCTGAATGTGTTCCCGAGCCTTGCATAAGTTTCTTCATCGGAACCTTTGCCTGACGGCAAAGAACCCGTGAAGCACTTAGCAATTTCTTGTTTTTTTGACAGATTTTCAGTAGTAAGCTTCTAACGAATCAGTCGAGTACGGCCGTTTTTCAGGTAGCCAGAGCTAAAAATAAGCTTTGCAAACTACTGAACTTTAGCCTTGAGGCCCCATGAAAACTTGGTCCGTTTATATTTTACGATGTAGTGACGGCACTCTCTATACCGGCATTACCAACGATCTGGAAAAAAGGATCGAATCCCATTCCAATGGCCAAGGATCGAAGTATACCAGATCACGACTACCAGTAGAGTTGGTTTACTTAGAGCAGGCAGGAAATCGTGGCGAAGCAACCAGGCGCGAATTGGAAATTAAAGATTTGTCGCGAGGGGATAAAATGAAGATGGTTGGGACGACGTGGCATCCTCCCGGTTTAAAACGACCACAAAAGCATGTCTAACAGCAGGAAAAGGAGTGAACGTATGTCTGAATCAGCCACATTCATGGAACAAATAGAACCCCTGTTCAATTCACAGCCCCTGGCCGTACTGGCCACCAGCAGCGATAATTCACCCTACACAAGTTTGGTGGCCTTTGCCGCCACCGACGATCTCACCCGACTGATTTTTGCCACAATGCGGACAACTCGCAAATACACCAACCTCAGCAATAATCCGAACGTCTCCCTGCTCATCGACAACCGGTCCAACCAGGCAGAAGATTTCCACGATGCCATCGCCGTTACCGTAGTCGGCACAGTCACCGAAGCAACGGAAATTGAAAGGGAACAATTCCTGCCGCTCTATCTCGCCCGTCACCCGCTTTTGAAGGCATTCGTTCTGGATCCCTCGTGTACCCTGCTGATGGTACAGGTAAAAACCTATTACCTGGTCAGCCAGTTTCAAAGCGTGATGCAGTTAAACATGATCTCCTGACACCCATCAAGCTATGCTACGACCATCAATCCAGAGAAAAAGTGCCACCCGATCGCTCACATTTATTTAGCCTTGCAACCCCATTTAAAACATGATAAATAATATCTTATTAATATTATTTTATTGAGAATGCATAACATTTTTCCAGTAACAAGACAGAGAAAGCACCATGAACAGAGCCGTTGCAAAAATAGTAGTCTGCCCCCGTTGTCTGCCGGATGAATATTCTCTCACGGCAGTCATAGACGAAGAGGAAAAGGATGATATCCTTTCCGGTGAGCTGTGCTGTAGACATTGCGGCCATGCATATGCGATCAGGGAAGGAATCGCCTTTCTCAATCCTCGGCCCCGAACACCCGCCGCACATCTCCCCCGCTACGAAACCGACCTTCTTCTGGCATCGTACATTTGGAGCCACTATGCCGATTTGATGGCCGATCCGGAGGCCTCCACGGCATATCGGGAATGGAGTGCGCTGCTGAACAATGATGGCGGCTGGGGACTTGACATAGGGGCGGCGGTTGGCCGGTTCACCTTTGAGATGAGTCGGCAATGTGATTTTGTCATCGGCATCGACACCTCGGTTTCTTTTATCCGTGCCGCCCGCTGGCTGCTGCGGCAGAGAACGTTGTCGGTAGCCCTGCCCGAGGAGGGAAACCTCCAGCGCCAGGTTACCCTGCAGCTGCCGACAGACTGGTCAGCAGCTGCAATTGAGTTTATCGTTGCTGATGCCCAGGCACTGCCTTTCAAAGCAGGAATATTCAGCCAGCTTTCATCATTGAACCTGGTTGACAAACTGCCGCAGCCGCTGGCTCATCTGACCGAGATAAACCGGGTGGCCCGCCGGGAGCGGGCACAGCTGCTTTTTTCCGATCCCTTCTCATGGTCGCTGGAAGTTGCCAATGAAAAGGACTGGCTTGGAGGTACTGAAGCAGGCACCTACACCGGCTTCGGCCAGGACAACATCAAAAAACTACTCAGTAATCCCGCAGGCCCCCTGCAGCCTGCCTGGAAAGTAGCTGAAGAAGGCTCGGTATGGTGGAAAATTCGTTCCCACAGGAACCACTACGAATTGATCCGCAGCTGTTTCCTGCAGGCCGAACGGTGATTTACAGGAAGTTGATATGTTGCTTATAAAAGATACTGTCTGCCGTCTTTGTTCCGCCTGCTGTCCAGTAACGGCCGTAGTTGAAGACGGTTTACTAATCGAAGCATCAAGGAAAATAGCCCCTGGCCGGAAAAAAATTCTCCACTGCCCCAAACTGGCCGCTGCTCCGGAAATTATTTATGCCCCGGAACGTCTGGCAAAACCACTTATTCGCAGATCAAGATCAAGCAGTGTTTTTACTGAAATTTCCTGGGATGAAGCACTTGACCTGATGGCCTACCGCCTGCTGGACTGCAGAGATGAATATGGCGCCGGCAGCGTTGCCTGGCTGCGCGGCATGGCGGCCGACTGGGGTGTACCCTGGGACTATGCCAACCGGCTGATGAACGCCTTCGGTTCACCCAACACCATCGGCAATGGTTCAGTTTGCCATGTGGCCCGGGAAATGGCAAACATCTATACCTGCGGTGCCATGCCGTCAGCACACCCGGAGCAAGCCGCCTGCATTATGATCTGGGGGAAAAATGATCTTAACACTGCCCCGGCGGTTGGCGAGGCCGTTCTCGAAGCCATCGACAACGGGGCCAAACTTATCGTCGTCGATCCGGTGGAATCCGAACTGGCGCGCAAAGCCGATGTCTGGCTGCCCATCAGACCCGCCCATGACGGCTTACTGGCGATGGCGATGATCAATGAAATTATTGTCAATAATTTCATTGATCAGCAGTTCGTCGAACAATTCACCATCGGCTTCGCTGAACTCCGGCAAGCGGCCTCCGTCTTCCCGGTGGAAACAGTAGCCGCAGAAACCTGGCTCGAGGCATCCGCCATTAAAGAGGCAGCCCGCCTCTACGCCACCAGTGGACCAGCCTGCCTGATCGAGGGCAATGGACTCGACATGCAGTGCGAAGCCTTTCAGGCCACACGGGCGGTAAGCATGCTCCGGGCTTTGACCGGCAATCTCGACCGTCCAGGAGGCGACCTTCTGCCCCAACCCATCAAGCTGCGCAACCTGCAGCTGCGGGAAAAACTGCCGCCGGACACCATCGCCATCACCAGTGACTATGCTCTTTTTGACACTTTTCATGAAAATTGGGGACGCCACGCCCAGTCGTCTCTTATTGATGCCATTCTTGATGAAAAACCCTACCCGGTCAAAGCCCTGGTCGTCCAGTCCGGCAACCCGGCGGTGACCATGACCGATTCCAACAGGGTCAGGAAAGCTCTGGCAAAACTTGATTTCCTGGTAGTCATCGATCTCTTCAAAACCAAGACCGCAGATTTTGCTGATCTCATTCTGCCGGCTGCCAGCTGCTTCGAAGAAACCCAATTAAATCGGGCCTACGTACGCAACAATCCGGTCATTCTCCAGAACCAGGTGGTGGAACCTTATGGCGAAAGCCGGCCGGACTGGCAAATTATTTTCGCCCTGGCCCAAAGGCTGGGCCTGAAAGAATTTTTTCCCTGGTCCACGGTTGAGGAGGCACTTGACTACCAGCTTGAACCCGTCGGGTTGACGGTAGAAACTTTACGCACTCATCCAGACGGCCTGCAGATCGAGGAACTGCGCTATGAAAAATACCGCCGGGAGAGGTTTGCAACACCATCAGGGAAGATCGAGTTCTTTTCGGCCAGGCTTGCAGCAAGTGGTTTTCCACCGGTGCCTTTCGCCGATGGAAAATGGCAAAACCCACTGAGCTACACCTCTTCAAGTGATAAGGACTGGCTGGTGGCAATCAGCGGGGAGCGGGTCAACACCTTCACTCACACCCAATATCGTCAGATTTCCTCGCTGCGCCGGAAAAATCCCGAACCCTACATCGAAATCAGTCCGACCGACGCCGAACAACGAAAGATATACAACCGGGATCTGCTGCAGGTTGCGACCCCGCACGGAAAAATCCGCATGCCGGCCAGGATCTCACAGCGGGTGCAGCCGGGTTGCATCATGATCGCCTGGGGTTGGGGGGAAGTTGACGATAACTATAACCTCAACAACCTCACTGATGATTCGCTGCGTGATCCGATTACCGCCACCCCGTCCAATCGAGGTTTTTTGTGCCGGTTGGAAAAGGTTTGAACATCATTTACCGGACGGCATATTGTTTACGAATAACCTGCTGACTGAAAAGAATAAAGATGGCGGATAGAGAAAAAATAAAAATCCTGAAAAATCTTGGAAATCTGATAAGGAGGGCGGTATGAAAATATTTATCACTGGTGGTACTGGCTTTATTGGTAGCCACTTGACCAAAAAATTGGTGGGCGCTGAGCATCGAGTTACAGTATTGACCCGAAAAATTCGCCCAGGCCGCACCCTGCCGACTGGAGCCGTCTATTGTGAAGGCGACCCCAACGTTCCGGGTAAATGGCAGGAAATTTTGGCCGACCATGACATGGTGATCAACCTGGCCGGTGCTTCGATTATCGGCCGCTGGACCGAAACCAAAAAAGAAGAAATTCGCAATAGTCGCATCAACACCACTCACCACCTAGTCGACGGTATTGAAATGGCAGCCGCCAAAGGTCGGCAGATTGCCCTGTTGAGCACTTCGGCGGTCGGCTATTATGGCGACCGGGGTGATGAGCCACTAACTGAAGAAAGCAGCGCCGGAACTGATTTTCTTGGGCATTTGGCACAGGATTGGGAGCGGGAGGCTTTGCGGGCCGAAGAATATGGTGCTCGGGTGGTACGGTGCCGTTTTGGCCTGGTGCTGGGTTCCTCAGGTGGTGTCCTGGCTAAAATGCTACCGGCTTTCAAACTGGGGCTGGGAAGCCGACTGGGATCAGGCAGGCAATGGTTTCCCTGGATTCACCAGGGCGAGCTTGCCAACATTTTTGCCTACCTGGCTGATAAACCAGAACTTAGGGGAGTATTTAACTGCGTTGCTCCGGAGTCGGTTACCAACGATGAATTCACCCGGCAGCTGGCTCAGACCCTTGATCGCCGGGTGCTGCCGATCGGCGTTCCGGCCCTGGTACTAAAGCTGGCCTTCGGTGAGATGTCGACCGTACTTCTCGGAGGACAGCGGGTTTCGCCTGAAAACTTGCTACAGTCCGGCTATATTTTTCGTTTTCCCACATTATCCACAGCACTTGCCAACCTGCTCAAAAATGATTAAAAGCTATGGCATGGAGATAGTCTCCACAGCTAAAAAATGATTAACACCTATCAAACGATGGAGGAAAAAAATGGACCTGAGAAACTATTTCACTAACACCAAAGGCACAGGAATACTCGCCACTGCCAGCCGTGACGGCAAAGTCAACGCCGCCATCTACTCCCGACCCTACATTACTGATGATGGCTCAGCTGTCTTCATAATGGCCAACAAACTGACCCGCAATAACCTACAGGAGAACGGATCAGCTGTCTATCTCTTTCAGGAAAACAGGCCGGGCTACCAAGGATGTCGTCTCTATTTGAACAAAGTGAAAGAAGAACAAAATGATGCCCTGGTGGAACAGATCTGCAAACGCTGCAGGCTGTATGAGCAGTCAGGCGAGGAAAAAGATCTTGTGGTCGTCTTCTTCACCGTTGACCAAACTTTACCACTCATCGGCTCTGGAGACGTTCTTGACCCCACGGCGTGAGCTGACTGATTTACCCGGTCCCTTTACAGGCCGGGGATGGCGAAAAACTTAAACTCAAAAACTATGCGGGAAGATCCTAACTTTTTCAAATTATCGCTTATAGTGCTGAGAGAAACTTAACCTGTCAGTTCAAGTTTATTTTCTGAAGAAAGAGTTTCAGCACAAAGATTAAATAATCACAGAGCACGATACATTGTGCTGAAGCTTGATAATACTCAGAGAGGGAAACACAGCATGAAAGGTAAAATTCCAACCCGTGATGAGGCGCTAAAACTTCTTCATGAATATAATAAAAGCGACAGCCTATGCAAACATGCCTATGCTGTAGAGGGGGTTATGCGTTACCTCGCCAGAAAAAATAAAGAGGATGAAGATAAGTGGGGAATAATAGGCCTGATTCATGATCTTGATTACGAAAGATACCCGGATCAGCATTGCACCAAAACAAAAGAAATCCTTGAAGAACACGGCTGGCCAAAAGAATATATCCGGGCCGTTGTTTCCCACGGATGGGGAATATGCTCAGATGTTGAGCCTGAAACCACCTTGGAGAAAACACTTTATGCCATTGATGAATTAACGGGGCTTATCGCGG
>JAYEKE010000225.1:21160-24797 GCA_034660915.1 Pseudomonadota bacterium | reverse complement strand
CTGGAAGTTGGTGCCATTCAGCGACGGGTTTATCAGGCCGGCGGTCCAGCGGTGTTTTTCAGCCGGGTGAAAGATTGTCGTTTTCCCCTGGTGGGAAATCTTTTCGGGACCCTGGAACGTACCCGTTTTATGTTTCGCGACAGCCTGAAATCTTTGGAACGATTGGTGGCCGCCAAGGTTGACCTGCCCGGCCTGCTGAAAACTCCACTTTCCCTGGCTCATCTTCCCCTTGATCTTTTGCATCTCTTTCCGCGAAAGCTTCAATACGGCCCCATCCTGGCCCATGAAACCTCTGTCAGCCAACTGCCCCAGGTGAAATCGTGGCCGGATGACGGCGGGGCTTTCATCACCCTGCCACTGGTCTATTCGGAAAGTCCAAATCAGCCAGGCTGGCGCCATGCCAACCTGGGCATGTATAGAATCCAGCTTTCGGGTGGCTGCTATGCTGTCGACCGGGAGGTTGGCCTTCATTACCAGCTGCATCGGGGGATCGGCGTCCACCACGCTGAAGCCCTGGAAAAGAAAGAGCCCCTGCGGGTGAACGTTTTTGTCGGTGGGCCGCCGGCTTTGAGTGTGGCGGCGGTGATGCCGTTGCCGGAAGGAATGCCGGAGCTGGCTTTTGCCGGTTTGCTGGGTGGTCGGCGGGTTAATCTCATCAGTCGACCAGGGCAGCTGCCGGTTCCGGCCGAGGTGGACTTTTGTTTGCGCGGGACAGTGGAACCCGGAAAAACGCTGCCCGAAGGGCCCTTCGGTGATCATTTGGGCTACTACAGCCTGGTTCATGATTTTCCGGTTCTCAAGGTCGACCGGGTCTGGTATCGTGATGGTGCCATCTGGCCTTTTACCACCGTCGGCCGCCCGCCCCAGGAAGATACCACCTTCGGTGCTTTCATCCATGAATTGACCGGAGACCTGATCTCAGATTTATTGCCGGGGGTTCGGGCGGTACATGCCGTTGATGCGGCCGGGGTTCACCCCCTGCTGCTGGCCATCGGTAGTGAACGGTATGTTCCCTATGCCGGGGACCATCAACCCCGGGAACTGCTGACCCAGGCCCATGCCATTCTCGGCCAGGGGCAGCTGTCGCTGGCCAAGTACCTGCTCATTGTTGACGGTGAAGATAATAACCGGCTTGCTATTGACGCTATTCCCGAATTTTTTGCTCATCTGCTGGAGCGGGTTGACTGGCGGCGCGACCTTCATTTTCAGACCCGGACGACCATGGATACCCTGGACTATTCCGGCAGCGGCCTGAATCAGGGATCAAAAGTTATTATCGCCGCCGCGGGGCCGTCGCGTCGGCAGCTGGCGACAGAACTTCCTGCCGATTTGAAGCTGTCACCGGGATTTTCCACCCCTGCTGTCTGCCTGCCGGGAGTACTGGCCATCAGCGGTCCTCCCTGTACGGCGGCAGCGAACTCGGGTCAGGATGAAGCCATACTCCGTTTTTGCCGGTCTGCTGAAAATCCGGAAGCTTTTTCCGAGTTTCCACTGATGGTCGTCGTTGATGACAGTGAATTTGCTTCCCGGACATTGGATAATTTTCTCTGGGTAACATTTACCCGTTCCGATCCGGCCGCCGATATTTATGGTATCGGGGCTTTTACTGAAGCGAAACACTGGGGGTGCCGCGGACCGCTGGTGATCGACGCCCGCCGGAAGCCGCACCATGCACCGCCATTGATCGATGATCCTGAAGTGGAAAAACGGGTGGATGCCCTGGGAGCCGTCGGCCGGCCGCTTCACGGGATAATCTGAACAGTGAAAGGATAAAAAATGAACAGTAAAACCGTTTCAGACAGTATGGTGACCATCGCTCATGTGATGCAGCCGCACGAGGCTAATATTGCCGGGAATGTTCATGGCGGAGTGATTATGAAACTTATTGATACCACTGCCGGTGTTGTCGCTACCCGCCATGCCCGCAGCAATGTGGTAACAGCATCCATTGATAAACTGGATTTTCACTATCCGGCCTTTATCGGTGACCTGGTAACCTTCAAGGCGTCTCTCAACCTGGTGGGTCGTTCCTCCATGGAGATCGGGGTCCGGGTGGATTCGGAGAATCTGTTGAGCGGCAACACAAGTCATATTGCTTCCGCTTACCTTACTTTTGTCGCTTTGGGGGAAGATGGCAAGGCAGTTGAGGTTCCCCGCTTGATTTTGGAAAATAAAATTGAGGAAGATCGTCAACGGCAGGCCCGGGAGCGTTTGAAACAACGGCTGGCAGGACGCCAGGGTAAATAGTGCCTGAACGAAAACTCAGGACTTGTGAGGATACCGCCTGCCTGTGGGCAGACACGGCTAAAGCAATAATCTCTCGGGCCTCCGCCGCGAATCCGTTTGCAACTGGGTTGAAAAGTAAAGCTTATGAGCCACCGACCCACACAGACAAACACGGACGAAAATGCAATAGCTGATTTGAAAGAGAGATATAACTATAAAATAACCCCTTCGGTTAACTGCTAAAAGCCAATAGCTAATAGCTTTTTTACAAACGAGGTACTCATGATCAGTTCATTGACGGAAGTTTTTGACCTGGCAAGACGGGCGGAACCAATAAAAATTGCCATTATTGCTCCCGAGGACCAGGAGTTTATGCAGGCGGTTAAAAAAGCCCGGGAAGAGGGGTTAATTGATCCGGTATTGCTCGGTAATCCCCGGTTGATCTCTCGGGCAGCTGAAAAAGTCGGTCTTGACTATCAGCCAGGTGAAATTATTGAAATAAGAGATCGCCAGGAAGTTGCGGACCGGGCCTTGCAGATGCTGTACCAGGGCGATGTCCGGATGGTCAGCAAGGGGCAGATTCCAACCTCCTATATCTACCGTTCCATCATCAGGAAAAAAAAGGAAGTCGGGGAGGGTGCCATCGTCAGCGTTATTACGGTTTGGGATATAAAAAACTGTGATCACCTGGTTCTGTTGACCGATGCCGGAGCCAACATTGCCCCTAATGAGGCGCAGAAACTGGAAATAGTTGATAATGCCATCAATGCTGTCCTGGTACTGGGCTGTTCCAATCCCCGGGTCACCGAGCTGCTGTCGGACTCTTCCAATCTTCAACTGAAAAGTGACCTGGGGCAGGGAATTAAGACACCGACGATCAGGAACCATAAGAGAAGCTATAATCTGACGGATGCTACGTCTTTGAAAGATCTTATTTTTACCGATGCCGATGGTCAACTGAATCTCAATAACCTGCCGAATATTCTCCTGCTGCCGGATTTGAATACCGGCAACGTGGTGGTTAAACTTGATTTTTTTATCAAGGATATCACCAGGGTTTCCTTCAGCCATACTGAACGTGGACCGGTGCTGCTGCCTTCCCGTGCCGATGAGGCTGATTCAATTTATCGCGAACTTGTTTTTGGTGCCGGCCTGGTAAATTTACAGCAGAGGTGTACGTATGAATGAACAGTATAAGGTACAAGGTAAAAGGTAAAAACCTTTAACCTTTAACCTTTAACCTTTAACCTTTATCCTTTATCCTTTAACCTTTATCCTTTATCATTTAACCTTTGCAGCGGATGTGTACACATGAGTGAACATCTTTACCGGGAAATATTCGCGGCCGCGAAGAAAATTAAGTGTAAACGTTGCGTGGTTACCCTGGCCGACAATGCTGATCAGGTGGCGA
>JAYEKE010000225.1:2508-21060 GCA_034660915.1 Pseudomonadota bacterium | reverse complement strand
TTTAACCTTTGCAGCGGATGTGTACACATGAGTGAACATCTTTACCGGGAAATATTCGCGGCCGCGAAGAAAATTAAGTGTAAACGTTGCGTGGTTACCCTGGCCGACAATGCTGATCAGGTGGCGACGATCATGGATGCCAAGAGCCAGGGATTTATCAGTCCGGTTTTTGTCGGCCATCGGAAAATTGCCGGGATGGATGATTTTATCAAAACCAGGACCCTTCACGAAGCGATGGAGGTCAGTAATAAACTGCTTGTTGACGGAGAGGTTGAGATGATTATCCAGGGGAATGAAAACCGCAAGCAATTTCTTTCCTATTTTATGCATGCCGCCGGACTGCGGGGTTCAATCACCTATGCCACCGTTTTTTACGATCAGGACATGTGCAGGACATTTTTTGCCATTGATCCCCTGGTAGCGGTTAAACCAACTCTGGAACATAAAATTGACCAGGTAGATGCTTTAACTCCATTGTTGAAACATGTTTTCCCCCGGCGAAAAATATACGGTGTCGTCCTGGCTCCGATTGAAACGGTCAATCCCAAAATTTCCGCCACCGTCAATGCCGCAGTCCTGGCACAGATGTCCAGGCGGCGGCAGTTTGGCCCCCGAGTGGTTATCCATGGCCCCCTGGACGTTGATTGCGCTCTCAGTAAGGTGGCGGCCAGCCGCAAGGGGGTGGCTGACAACAAATCCGGCAATTATGATTTTTATGTTTTACCCGATACCAACAGCGCTTATTTTTTTTCCACCTTTCTGAAATATATCGGCAGGATTCCCACCATCGGTGTTTTGCTGGATGGAAATAATTCCCTGCTTCTTAATTCCGGTCCTCTGACCGCGGAACAACGACTTGCCGAGATTGTTCTGGGGGTTATCGCCAGTGAGGTGGCAAAATCATGATATTGGCTGTCAATGTAGGCTCTACATCGGTTAAGATGGTCCTGGAAGAACGGGCAGGAGCCATAAAACAGGCAAATTTTTCATTGCAGATCAGATTGCGTGAAACACTTTTCAGCAAATCCTGCTTCATGGCTGAGGTTAAAGAACTTGAGCTGAAAGTCATGGAATTTTTATCCGGTAACCGGATTTCATTGTCTGATGTAACTATCATTGTCAGTCGCGGTGGGTTGCAACGTCCGGGAACTGCCGGGGCCTACCTGGTTAATCAAACCATGTGCAATGACCTGGTGCAGGGGGTCTATGGACACCATCCTTCCTCACTGGGGCCGGTGCTGGCCATCAGCCTGGCAGAAGGTGCGCATTGTCGGGCCTACGCCATTGATCCACCGTCTACCGATGAGTTTAGTAACCTTGCCAGGATTTCCGGTATTCCGGAAATCCGACGTGAAAGTGCTTTCCATGCCCTGAGTCATAAAGCGGTTGGTCGACGGGCAGCTGCTGACCTGGGGAAAAGTTATCACGAGTGTCGATTGGTAGTTGTCCATATGGGGGGTGGAATTACCATCGGTGCCCATCTTCTGGGCCGGGTTGTTGATTGTACTCATGGCTTAAGTGAAGGGCCCTTCTCTCCCGAACGGGCCGGTTCACTGCCCACCCTGGCATTACTGGAAATGGCCGCCGGACAATCATCAGAGAATTGTTTGCCTGAAAAAAGACTGGTGGGTGAGGGTGGCTTGCAGGCCTATCTGGAAAGCAAAAACGCCCTGGAGGTAGAGCGTCGTATTAGTGAAGGTGACGAACAGGCAGCCCTGGTGTATGAAGCGATGGCTTACCAGGTTGCCAAGGATATTGCCGCCATGGCGGCAGTGCTGGCTGGAGAAGTGGATGCCGTGGTATTGACCGGATCACTGGCAAAATCGAGTATGTTGTTGGAATGGATTACTGCCAGAGTGGCATTCCTGGGACCTATCCTTATCTATTCGGGAGAAGGTGAAATGGATGCTTTGCTGGCCACCGCCCACAGAATTCTGGACGGCCGGGAAGAAGTGCTGCCGTATATCTGATAACTTTCCTGAAAATAAAATACTTTCTTTTTTATTCTAATATCGCTATAATGATCGATTGTGAAGGTGACATTTTGATTCTGCCTGAGAGCAGCTTTCCTTATCTCTATGTGGGAAGTCCACCATTTAGAATCATATTTTATCCTTTAACCTTTTACGAGGTATTGCTATGCATGAAGATACTCAGAGAATAACGGATATTATTCTGAAAGCAGCCAGTAAAGCTCGCCGGGAGACCAGGGACGAATCGAAGAAACAGCATGCAGGGAAACCACTGCGCTGGCCGATAGAATGCACCATCGGACCTGGGTTGGAAGGGGCGATTGCCTGTGAAAGCAAGATTGGTTATGTTGATGGCTCCAAGGGCTGGCTGGTCTATCGTGGTTACGATATCTTCGACCTTTGCGCCTACTCAAGTTACGAAGAGGTCAGCTATCTGCTCCTGCATGGAAGTCTGCCTACACCTGAGCAGCTTGATGATTACAAGAAAAAGCTGATTGAATATCGCTATCTTAATAAAACCTTGCGTTTGTTGATGGGTTTTCCGGTAGAGGAGATGAATGCCATGGGGGCTTTGCGTATGGGTACTATCCTCATGCGTCAGGAGTTTACTTATAAAGACCAGGAATCCGGACGTCCCGGCCTTGATGATGCGATTAGTACCGATGAGGATTCCATTCCCATGGAAACCCAGCCGGCGGGCGAAAAAAAGGCTATTTATGAGTTCAACGCCGCGAGAAAGGCCAGAAGAAAACGCAAAAAGATGCGGGGGGATGCCAGCGGCCTGGAGGCCTGTTACCATCTGTTAGCCGGGGTGCCGACCATTACCGCGGCCATTTCCAGGGTCCGCCAGGGTCATATGGCTATAGAGCCTGATCCAAAATTAAGTCATGCCGGCAATTTTCTTTACATGATGACCGGTAAACGGCCGACTCCGGTACAGGAGAGGATCATGGATGTGGCCCTGATTCTTCATGCCGATCATGGGATGAATGCCAGTACCTTTGCCTCGATGGTGGTGGCTTCAACTTTGTCTGATATTTATTTTTCCATTGGTTCCGGGATCGCGGCCCTCAGCGGTCCCCTGCATGGTGGAGCCAATGAACAGGTTCTGCATACCTTGAAAAAAATTGGTTCCCCTGAAAATGTTTCACCATGGGTACAGTCAGCCGGCAAGAAAAAGAAAAAAATTTCCGGATTCGGTCATCGGGTGTATAAAGCCTATGATCCCCGGGCCAGAGTTCTCGGACCACTGGCCGGACACCGGATTAGATCTTGTCCGGAAGAAATAGTCAACCTTTATGAAACGGCTAATGAGCTGGAAAAAAGGGTGCTCAGGACTTTCGGGCGTGAGAAGAAAATTTTTCCTAATGTGGACTTTTATTCCGGTATTGTTTACAGTCGCCTGGGGATTGATCCCAGCATGTTTACGCCGATATTTGCGGTCAGCCGGGTGGCCGGCTGGACAGCCAGGGTGTTGGAATATCTGCAGAAGAACCGGATTTTTCGCCCCCGGGCCATGTATTCGGGTGAGTTTGAACGGGAGTATGTCTCTCTGGAAGATCGTTAGAATTCAGCCATTAGCCGTTAGTGATTAGCCCTTAGCTTCGCCCTCTCACGGGACAAATTTACACTTTTGCTTCGCCCTGCTTCGCATGGGGACAGCACTAAAGTACTGTCCCCGTTCCCGTGTATCCTTTAACCTTTAACCTTACACCATTCACTTGCCATAGCCACCGCCGCCGGGAGTTTCAATCCGGAAACAATCCCCCGGATTGGCCTTGATTTCGTTTTTACCTCCCAGGTTTATCTTCCTGCCATCGGCGCGAATGAAGGTGTTGCATCCCCGGGCTCCGTTAGCGCCGCCCCTGAGGCCGTAAGGGGAAAAAACCCGGCGTTCCGAGAGGATGGCGATGTTTAGGGGCGTAAGGAACTCAATTTCCCGCACCAGACCGTCCCCGCCCCGAAAATGTCCTTCACCGCCGGAATTTTGCCGCAGGGAAAATCTCCGTAGCAAAACCGGATAGCGGCGCTCAAGAATTTCCGGATCGGTAATTCTGGTATTGGTCATGTGGGTGTGGATTCCGGATTGGCCATGCCAGTGAGGCCCGGCACCGGCACCACCGCCGATGGTTTCATAATACCCGAAATCACGGTTGCCGAAAGTCAGGTTGTTCATGCAGCCCTGGGAGGCAGCCGCCACCCCGAAGGCTTTGAGAATAACATCCACCACCCGTTGTGAGGTTAATACATTTCCGCCCACTACGGCGGCTTCCGGGTCCGGATCCAGCAGCGATCCTGGTTCAACAATCACCGTTATGGGAATCAAACAGCCATAATTTAACGGCAGATCTTCCTTGATCAGGCAGCGCAGGGAGTAAAGAATCGCTGATTTAGTGACCGCCAGGGGGGCGTTGGTGTTTCCCCAGACCTGGATTTCCGTACCGCTGAAATCAAAAACGGCACTGCCGTCCCGGTGATTGATGGTTAAACACAGAGTTATCCTGGAACCATCATCCATATAATCTTCCGCTCGAATAACAACTGCCTGGTCATTATCATCGGCATACTTGTCAGCCAGTTGTTTCAGGCTCCGGCGCACTGCCACCTCGGCACTGTGCTGAACATGCTGCATATAAGCCTGGACCACCTCAAGGGAATAGCGGTCAATCATTTCCCTGATCAGCTCAATACCTTTTTGATTGGCGGCCACCTGGGCCTTCAAATCCGAAATATTGTCAGCCAGCGTTCGGGTGCCGCTGATGGCTGCTTTGCCTTCATCTTGAGGTAGATTACCCGGTTCCCGGAGCAATGCCGTTATCCCTCCCTGCTGAAAGATGCCGTTGTTTACCAGTTTAAATGACATGATGCAGGCGCCTTCTTCCTCCAGACGCCGGGAGAAGGGCGGCATGGAACCGGGCGAGATACCGCCGATGTCGGCATGGTGACCGCGGCTGGCGACGAAGAAAATGGGTTCTCCTTTATCGAGGACCGGGGTGATGACGGTAATGTCCGGCAGGTGGCTGCCACCGGCGGCCGGATGATTGGAAACCAGGACTTCTCCTGCTTTGAAATGGTTGTTCTGCAGGCGGATCTGGGCCTTTACTGCTTCGCTCATGGCTCCCAGATGGACCGGCAGGTGTGGAGCGTTGGCTACCAGTTCACCGCCGGGTCCGAAAAGGGCACAGGAAAAATCCAGTCGTTCCTTGATGTTGGTGGAAATGGCGGTTTTCTGCAGGGTGCGGCCCATCTGCTCGGCGATGGACATGAAAAGATTGCTGAAAATAGATAACTGAATGGGATCGGCTGTGGTTGCCACCTCTCTGATTTCCAGCTGCTGCTCAAGGGTGATTTCCAGATCGCCGAATGTGGTGATTTTTATGCTTGATTGCGGTTCCACCAGAATGGTGGCGGTATCGTGTATGATCAGAGCCGGTCCCTTGATTGACTGGCCTGGTCCCAGTTTCTCCAGCTGGTATACCGGGGTTTCCTGCCAGCCACCGGTGAAATAGCATCTTGTCTGCTGTATTGGCCGGGGTTTTTTCCCGTCTGCCGGTGGCAGGGGTAATTGTTTGATTCTTGATCCTTTGCCCACTGCCCTGACCCGTAGATCATCAACGATGATGTCCCGCTGTTCGAGATTAAAACCGAATTCCCGCCGGTAGGTGGCGGCCAGGGCCTGATCATAGTCACCGTCATCGGGGGTTGCCATCATCAGGGCCGTATCGGTTCCCTGGTAACGCAGGTTGAGATAGGATATTGTCGAGATGTTTTCCCGGTTGAAACCTTGTGTTTGCAGTTCTGTTATGGCCTGTAATGACAGTTCTTCAAGGCCGGCTTCCAGCTCCTGCCGGGTTCCTGGTTCGTAGATTACTGCCGCCGGGCGTTGACGCTCAATGACCACATCTGCCAGTCCCATGCCATAGGCTGACAATATGCCGGCATAGCGGTGGATGAAAATCTTTTTGATTCCCAGGGCCCTGGCGATGGCTACCGCGTGCTGGGGACCGGCACCACCGAAGGTGGCCAGGATATGTTCTTTGATGTCATAGCCACGTAAGACCGAAATTTCACGAATCGGTCGGACCATAACTTCGTTGGCCACCTGGATGAAACCGCAGGCAACTTCTTCGATAGTCATGGGTTGTCGTCTCTGCCGGGCAAGATCATCATTTATTTCATTGGTTAAATCGGCGAAAGCCTGCCTGGCAGCTTCCAGATCAAGGGGTTGATTTTCATCAGGACCGAAAATATGGGGAAAGTTGTCAGGCTGCAGCCGTCCCAGCACCAGGTTGGCATCGGTGATTGCCAGGTAGCCGTTTTTCCGGTAGCATATCGGTCCCGGATGGGCGCCGGCTGATTCGGGGCCGACTTTGAACATGCCGTTGAGGTAGAAAAGGCGCGAGCCGCCGCCGGCGGCCACGGTTTTTATGTGCAGCTGCGGCGCCTGGATGCGGACGCCCGCCGTTTCTGATTCGTGGACCAGCTCGTACCCGCCGCCGTAGCGGGAGACATCGGTGGATGTTCCACCCATGTCAAAACCGATAACCGGCTGACCATGACTGTAGGCATTAGTGGTCATGGCATAACCAACCACGCCACCGGCCGGTCCGGAGAGAATGGCCCGGCTGCCGGTAAAATCATCTGCCGGAGTGAGACCGCCGTCCGAGCGCATGAACTGCAGGTTGCAACTTTTCAGATTTTCTTTGAATTTGTGGCGGAAACTTTCCAGATAGCTGCGGATATGCGGGGTCAGATAGGCATCCACCATGGCGGTATCGCCCCGGGGGACAATTTTGACCATCGGCATTATCCGGGAGGAAAGGGATATCTGGCCAAAGCCCATTTCCCGGGCCAGCCGACCAACCATCAGTTCATGTTCCGGCCAGGCGTAGGAGTGCATGAATACCACCGCCAGGCTGTTGATGCCCTTTTCTTTCAGGGTGGCAAGTTGTTTTTTCAGTGATTTCAGGTCAGGCTCCTGTAACATGGCCAGCCGTTCCCCGGTAATTCCCTGAACCACCGTTGTGTCGGGCGGTTCTTCCTCGGCGTCTAAAAGACGCAGCCGTTCATCGACTTCAATAACCTCTTCATACAGCAGTTCCGGTTTTTTGATTTCCAGGTCGAAAAGATGAGGTCGATCCTGGTTGCCGATCTTGAGGATATCACGAAAGCCCCTGGTAACCAGCAGGGCACAGCGGGCGCCCTGTCGTTCCAGCAGGGCGTTGGTGGCCACGGTGGTGCCCATGCGAATCCATTCAATATTTTCTGTCGGCAGTTCTTCTACCGATAAATTTCGTCCCGTTACCTGGGAGATGATCCGCCGGATGCCCTCACGGGGGGCATCGGGATAATTGCGAGGGTCTTCAGAAAGAAGTTTTAAGACCATGACTCCCGGTTTACCCGGGACTTCGGCATAGATATCAGTAAAAGTTCCACCGCGATCGATGGCAAAACGAAACTTATCTACTTTATTCATAGTTGTTCCATTCATCCGCCACTCATCAGCTGGGGCAGGTAGAGGGCTATCTGGGGGAAAATTGTAATGATGGCCGTGGTTAACAGCATGAGAATGAAAAAGGGCAACGCATAGATGGCAATGTCACCAATGGATTTCCCGGTAAGGCCCTGGATGACAAAAAGGTTGAAGCCAACCGGCGGGGTAATCTGGCTCAACTCAACCATCAGGATCAGGTAGATGCCGAACCACAAGGGGTCGAAACCGGCGGCGGTGACCATGGGCAGGGCGATGGGCAGGGTCATGACGACAATGGAAAAGCCGTCCAGGATGCAGCCCAGGACAATATAAACCATTCCCAACATCAGCATGAGGAGATAGGGGGAAAGGTTGAGGCTGACTATGGCCCTGGTGATGGCTGATGGGATGCCTAAAAAACCCATGACCCGGGAGAGATAACTGGCCCCCATGACGATCAGGCAGATCATGCAGGTGGTTTTGACGGCGGCTTGCAGACAAATAAGCAAACCGCCGAGATTAAGCCGCCGATTGATAAGGGCAAAAAGAGTTGCGCCCAGGACCCCCAGAGCCGCGGCTTCGGTCGGGGTGGCGACGCCGGCATAAATGCTGCCCAGAACCATGAGAATGAGGATGATGACCGGTAACAGGTCTTTGATGGCTTTGAATCGTTCCGCCCAGCTGTATGATTCCTGCATTGCCGGGGCGATGGCGGGGTTCCGGATGCCACGATAAATTATATAGGAGATATAGTTGCCGGCAAGGAGAAAACCCGGCAGGATGCCGGCGATAAACATTTTGCCGATGGAAACCTCAGCCAGGATGGCATAAACAATCATGATCAGGCTTGGGGGAATGAGAAATCCCAGGGTGCCGGCCCCGGCCAGGGAGCCGATTGCCAGCCGCTGATCATAGCCCAGTTTGTCAAACTCGGCCAGGGTGATGCGGCCGACGGTGGCAGTGGTGGCGGCGCTGGAGCCTGAAACGGCGGCAAAAAAGGTGCAGGCGACGATATTCATCAGCAGCAGGCCGCCGGGCAGGCGGTAGAGCCAGGGAACCAGGCCCTTGAAAAGACTTTCAGAGATTCCTGAATGAAAAAGGATTTCTCCCATCAGAATGAAGAGCGGCAGGGCCACAAGCTCCCATTTGTTAACGGTCGCCCAGATGGAAGATGACAGGTTGCCACCGGGCGGCAAAGGGGAGAAAAGCGCCATACTGCAATAGCCAACAATGAAAAGACTGAAGCCGATATGAATACCGGAGCTTAAGGTTAACACCAGAATTCCGAAAACCACCAGGCACATGGTTATGGTATGGGCATCCAAAACGATTCCTTCGCTTTCTAAGGATTGCTTTTGTCTGCTTGAGGAGTGATAAATTGCTGCCAGGCCCTCAGGCTTTCAGCTGCTATCTGCAGGGTAAAGATCACAGCCCCGATGACCACAATCGTCTGGGGAATCCAGAGTGGCGTTGCCGTCAGGGTTCCCGAGGTGGAGCCATAATGATGGGTTGAAACGGTCATCCGATAAAGTTGCCAGACCAGATAACCGATAAAGAATGTCGTGACGCTGGTTGCCAGGGCGGTGATCAGGGCCGCAAATCGGTTGGGAAGTAAATTTAAAACCAGGGTGATGCGAATATGTCCTTTTTCCTTCAAGGTATATCCGGCGCCTAAGAATATGATTGCCGCCAGTCCGTAAGCCGAATATTCATCGGCTACCAGGGTGGTTACTTCCAGGGTATTCCAGAGGCCGATTTCCACCAGGATGAGGATGGTCATCAAACCTAAAATGACTGCCGATCCCCTGGCCAGCCAGTCATTAAGCGTATCGATTATATGCAGAATGCGAGGCATTGTTTCATATCCTCAATGATGAATGAGGGGGGGGGTGAAATGGGGACAGATTTGAAATCTGTCTCCATGCCATCAAGATCAACGGCCGGTTATTTGATTGTATTGCTGCAGAACAGCCTCCGCGTCGGCTCCGGCTTTTTTAAACCAGGCGCTGCGCAGCTGTTGGCCGACGGCGTTAAGTTCGGTCCGGAACTTTTTATCCACTTCCAGGATCTGCATACCGTTTTTCTTCAAGGTTGCCAAACTGGTCCTGTCCATATCACCGGCCAGGTTCCACATTTCATCTTCCATCTGGTCGGCAACTTCCTGGACCTGTTCCCGGGTTTTCGCCGGCAGCTTATTCCAGGCCTCCAGGTTGACATTCACCATGTTGACCGGCCCGAGAATGTTGATACGGGTAAAATATTTCAAGACTTCCCAGGATTTAGCGTCAACCCCGGAAACCGATGAGGTATACATGGAGTCCAGAAGACCGGCTTTCATCGCCGGGTATACTTCGCTGAACGGCATTTTGCGGGCGGCAATCTCGGTCAGTTTTCCAAACGCCAGGCCGGTGCCGTCATACACCCGCATCTTCAACCCTTTGAGATCGGCCACCGAATGTATCGGCCGCTGGGTGTAAATGCCGGAAAAAGGCCAGACCGAGGTGTATAAAGTCATCTGGTGAAACTTTTTCAAGGTTTTCTTATAAATTGGTTTGGCCAGTTGGTAAAGCAGCCGCTGTTCGAAATTATTGGTGGAAATGAAAGGCTGGGCGGTAAGCGCCAGGATGGGGGCGTCACCCTCCACCATGCCGGTTGGTATTTCGGCGATGGCCAGCTGGCCATCGGCTACTGACCGCAACAGTTCCGGGCCTTTGAAGCCGAGGGAAGCGCCAGGATGAAGAACGATTTCCAGCTCGCCGCCGGTGGCCGCCTTGACCCGGTCGGCAAAACGCTGGGCTCCCTGGGAATGGAAATTTCCTGCCGGATAATTAAGATGCATGTGCCATACGGTTTTGGCTGCCGCTTCATGCAAAGGTGCGATGACCAGCAGTAAAAGTGCTATCCCCCATACTAACATTCTTTTCATTTTACCCTCCTTGTGTTGTTGGAAATTGAGGTTGTTTTCAGGAAACACCCTGATATTTTGCCCCATAGTGGAGACACCATTTTTACTTCAATGGCAAAACATGATGCAGCACTATTTTTATAATCTTTTCCTGTCTTGCAGCAATGTTTTAATGGTGTCCCCTTGTAAATCCGATTATCTCTACTCAGCGGTCATGTAGTCAATGATGCGTTTACGGAAAATCTGGATATGTTCATATATCACCTCTTGCAGCTGTACCGCGTTCCTGTTCTCCAACGCTTTGATAATTTCGTCATGTTGGCTGATGACATTTTCATAATGTTGCGCCAGCGTAGTCAACGGATCGATTCGGTTACGGTAGGACAAATAGGCCAGCCGATTGCCTTCAGCCCGTATTTCATGCAGGCTCCTGGTCAAGTATTCATTGTCAGTACAGGCGGCATAGGCCATATGAAAGTCGTGATTTGATTCAACGAGGGCCAGGACAACCCGCTGCTCCACAGCTTTTTTGACCCGTTGATTAGCCGCTTTCAATGTTTCCAGATGTCGATCTGTGCGCTGTTGGACTGCAATCTCGGCAATCCCCAGCTCAAGGACCTTTAGGGCGGTAAAAACTGCCCTGGTTGCCTGGAGGGTCAGCTGCCTGACCACAAAACCTTTGCCGGGGATGGCCGTCAGCAGACGTTCGGCCGCCAGGCGCAACAGGGCTTCTCGAATTGGCGTTCGGCCCAGTTTTAACTCCTCCATCAGTTTCTTTTCTTCCAGACCCGTTCCAGGTGGGTAGTCAAGACTGATAATATGTCGATAAAGATGTCCATAGGCTATATCGGCCAGGGAATTTCCAGCGGATGACTGATTCATTTCCATTTATTTCTCTTCATAATTTAAAACGCTTTATTATAATATATTATAAATATATGTCAAGAATATATTGTAATTTCTGTGATAGCAAAAACCGTTGGCTAAAATCTTTGTAAAAATTATTGCTTGACAGAAAGTGAATAATCTATATGAAAAGTGAATTGTACTTCACTTTTATGAAATAATTACCGATAATAAAGTGGAGCATGGTCATCGCGGGTTTTTCACCAATGTTAGTTTCCTTCAGATGCGGAGCAGGGGATGAAAGAAAAAAGGACAGCCAGACGGCAGGAATACAAAGACCGCCAGCGACAGGAAATTATGGCTGCGGCGCTGGAACTTTTTTCCGCCCGGGGTTATCACCAGGTATCCATGCAGGATATTGCCCATGGAGCTGAATTTGCTGTTGGCACTCTCTATAAATTTTTTAATAATAAGGAGGAATTATACCGGGCGATTATTCTTGATCTCAGTGAAAAGTTCAGTGCCGCCCTGGCCCATGCTTTAACCCAGGGTGAGGATGAATATGAACGGCTTGTTAACTATTTAAAAATTGGCGGTGAGATATTTATGGCCAACACTCAAGCCGTCAGTCTTTATTTTGTTGAAACCCGGGGAGCAAGGTTCAATCTGCGTGTCGGATTGGATGAAGAAGTGATGTCTCAATATGACCAGATACTGGAATGGTTAAGCAAAGTGTTTGCCAGCGGCATTGAAAACGGTATTTTTCGCTCCCTGGATCCTGATTATCTGGCCCGTTCCCTTGACAGCCTGGCTTGTACCTTTCTTTTTGCCTGGCTTGATGATTCCCAAAAATATCCCTATGAGAAAAGTCTCAAGATGATAGATGAAATGTTTTTTCATAATATCCTGGTTGCCGATTACGTTAAATCGTGAGGTGGGAGGGTTATCCATGAGAATAAAATATGTTTTATGCTTGGCCCTGTTGATATCAGGCTTGACAGGCTGGCTGGTTTTGCCGGCTGTGGCTGCTGAGCGAACATCCGCGGTTCAAAGGACTGCAACTTTCAACCTCGAACAGGTCATTGACCGGGTGTTGGCAAATAATCCGCTGATCAGCGCGGCGCTGGAAAGAAATTATCAGGCCGAAGCCGGTGAGCGCAGTGCCCGGGCCGATCTGTTTCCCAAATTGTCTTCCTCGTATTCCTATTATCGTCTTCACAATCAGCCATACGGTTTTTTCGGGCCGGCTGGGAAAATCATGATCGGCGACGATGATGATTATACCTGGAATATTACCGCGGTGCAGCCGTTGTTTACCGGGCTGGCTTTGACCACCCGGCGTAAAATTGCCGAACTGGAGATCTCCGGCCGGGAATTGGAAAAAGAACAGTTGATCCTTGAGCTGATCAAAAAGACAAAAGTGGCGTACGCCCGCATCCTGCTTGCCCGGCGGCAGCTGGAAGTGGCCAACAAGGAGGTAAAAAACCTTGTTGCCCATGTTAGAGATGCCGAATATCTGTATGCTCAGGGCATTATTGCCTACAACGACCTGCTGCAATCTCAGGTAGCGCTTTCCCAGGCGAGGCAGCGGCTGGTGCAGGTTGAAAGTGAGGTGGATCTGGCCGGTGCTGCCCTCAATGTATTGATGAATCAGGATATCTCGGCGGCAATTGAGATTGTTGAGCCGGATATTAAGCCGGCGGTTAATGAAAATCTGCCGGCACTCTGCGCTCAGGCTATGGCTCGGCGGCCGGTATTACGTTTTTTGCAGGTGGCGTTCGAACAGGCCGAGCTGGCAATTACCCTGGCCCGCAGCCAGTACTACCCGAAAGTTTCCCTGGTGGGCCGCTATGAACAGAACGGCAAAAATATAACGGCCAGCGAAAATGATTATCGCAACAGTGATACGGCGGCCATCGGGGTGCAGGCGGACTGGACCTTTTTTGAGTGGGGAAAAACCTCGGCGGAAGTCAGACAGCGTCTTCATGAGCGTGAAGCCCTGAAGCATAGAATCGAAAATATGAGCAACACCGTCCGTCTGGAAGTAAAAATGGCCTTCAATCGCCTGCGGGTGGCGGCTAAAAATGTCAAAACCGCTGTCGGAGCGGTGGAACAGGCCCGGGAGAATTATCGGATTGCAAACCTGCAATACCAGCAGCAGGTGGCTACTTCGACTCTGGTGCTGGATGCCTCCACTTTCCTGAGCCAGGCGGAAAACAGCTATTACGGTGCCCTGTATGGCTTTATGATTTCCCGGGCTGAATTGGAGCAGGCGGTAGGTGAAAGGGCCAATATCGAGATAAAAGGAATGGCCGATTCGGCGAAGGAGGCTGACAATGGCTGAGCAAAAAACCGGCAAGGGACGGTTGGTAAGCTGGATAGTGATACTTATTGCCGTGGGCTTTTTAGCCCTGGCTTTTTATAATTACCGCCGCAGTCAAAGAGAAAAGACAACGGCAGTAAAGACGGTGACTCCGGTACCGGTAGCCGTGGTCAAGGTGGAAGAAACCCAGATGGAACGGCTGCTGGAAACCAGCGGCGATCTGCGTTCCCGGGTTGATGTTTATGTTTTTCCCAAAATAGCCGGCAGAGTCATCGAGAAAATCATGGTTGATAAAGGCGACCGGGTTGAAAAGGGGCAGTTGTTGATTGTCCTTGATGCCTCTCTGGTTAAGGCCCGGTTTGAGCGGTCAATCGCCGCCATGGACGCGGCCCGCAGCCGGTTGGAACTGCTGCAAAAAGATCGCCAACGCCTGGAGTTCCTTTTTGCGCATAAAGCGGCGCCCCGCCAGCAGCTTGATCGGATTTCTGCTCAATACAAAACCGCGGCCGCCGCCCTGAAGGAGGCGAAAGCCGCCCATCGTGAAATTCAGGTTATGCTTGATGATCATTCTATTAAAGCAGAAATAGATGGGGTGGTCGCTGATCGTTTTTTTGATCCGGGCAACCTTTCTGATACCAAGAAACCAATTCTGCGTCTTGCCGACGAATCACTGATGAAAATTGAACTGGCGGCACCGGAAACGGATTTCTCCCGGCTGCGCCTGGGGATGCGGGCGGAATTTAAGGTGGCTGCCTACCCGCAAAAGCTTTTTCACGCTTCCCTGGTAAAAATGAATCCGGTGTTTGATCCAACAACCAGGACCGTTAAACTGGAACTGCAGGCGGCAAACGATGGCTATCTGCTGCGTTCCGGCATGTATGCCCAGGTAAAGCTGTACCTGGGGCGTCAGAATGTTCTTGCCATTCCCCGAGAGGCCCTCAATCGCCTGCCGGGCAGCGGCAGCTACTATGTTTTTATCATTGAAAATGACCGCGCCAGTCATCGTAATATCAAGGTCGGGTTGCGGCAGGGAGAATTGGTAGCGGTGGTTGATGGTTTGCATCCGGGAGAATTGGTGGTGGTTAAAGGACAGAATCGCCTGCAGGATGCTATGCCCGTGCATTTGGTCAATGGTCAAACGCGACCAAAGGAGCAACAGCAATGAAACTGCCGCAATTTTCCGTTAGACAGCCGGTGGCCATCACCATGTTGTTTGCTGCCATCCTGATTATCGGTATGTTTTCGCTGCTGCGGATAAATCTTGATATTTTTCCCGATATTACCCCGCCGGTGGTTTCCATTCTTACTACCTGGCCCGGGGCCAGTGCTTCCGACGTGGAAACTGAAGTCAGCAAGGAAATCGAAGATGAAGTCAATGTGGTCAGCAACCTTGACACAATGACCTCTAAATCTTTAGATAATCTTTCGGTGGTGGTCTGCAAATTTGACTGGGGTACCAGCCTGGATGTGGCCACCAATGACATCCGTGACAAGCTGGAGCTGGCCAAACGTGATCTGCCGGATGATATCGAGCCGCCCATGCTCTACAAATTCAGCAGTGCCACCGCGCCGATCATGTTTCTGACCATCAGCGCTGAACAGAATCTGCCGCGTTTGTACCGCCTGGTGGATAAAGGGATTGCCGATGAGCTGCGCCGGGTGCCGGGAGTGGGAGCAATCCAGCTCTATGGCGGCCGGCGGCGCCGGATAAATGTCTATTTTGACCTGGCTAAAATCGAAGGCTACCATCTCTCCCTGGCCGCTGTCAACCGGGTGCTGGCCAGTGAAAATCTCAATATTCCTTCAGGCAATATTAAAAGTGGTTCCCGGGAATATTTTCTCCGGGTTCCCGGACGCTATAGGAACATGGAGGAAATCCGGGCCACGGTTATTGGTTATTTCCGTGGCCTGCCGGTCTATCTACGGGATGTGGCCACGGTTGAAGACGCCTTTAAACCGATGAAACTCAATGGCTGGGGGGATGGTAAACAGGCAATTGTGCTTTTATTGCAGAAACAGACCGGCAAAAATACGGTGGAAGTCAGCCGGATGGTCAAGGAAAAGCTGGATCGCATCCGCCCGGGGCTTCCGGCTGATGTGAAGATTAATATTGTCCTGGACAACGCCGAGGATATCATCAGCTCCATCAGGAATCTGCGTCTGTCGCTTTACTGGGGAATTGTCCTGGTGATTCTGGTGACCCTGGTTTTTCTGCGCCGTTTCCGGGCTTCCCTGATCATTGCCCTGGCTATTCCCGGTTCCCTGGTGATTTCATTCATTTTTCTCTACCTGTTTGGCTATACCATTAATCTGGTTTCACTCATGTCCCTGGCTATTGCTGCGGGGATGGTGGTTGATAACGGCGTGGTGGTGCTGGAAAATATTATCCGCCACCGTGAACAGGGAGAATCGCTGGCTGCAGCCGCGGTATCCGGAGCCGGGGAAATGGGCCTGGCAATTACGGCTTCAACCATGACCACAGTGGTGGTTTTCGTTCCGCTGATGTTTCTGACCGGCCTGGCCGGGATCATGTTTAAACAGCTTGGTTTTGTTATTGTTATAACCCTTCTGGCCTCCCTGTTTACCGCTCTCAGCCTGACGCCCATGCTGGCCTCCCGCTGGATCAGGAGAGATAGCAAGAACTGCGGTAGAGGACGGATGGCGGTCTTTTACCGCTGGAGTGAAAAAGGTTTTCAGTCGCTGGAGGACGGCTATGGCGGGCTGCTTGGCTGGTCCCTGAGTCATCGAAAAACAGTTTTTTTGCTGGCGGTTGCCGTTTTTGTCAGCAGCCTTTCCCTGATTCCGTTTTTGTCTACCTCCTTTTTGCCGGCGGTGGATTCCGGGGCCATGAGCATTGATCTGCGGCTGGCGGAAGGCACCAGGATCGAAGAAACCAGCCGGATTGTTGCTTCAATTCTCAAGGATGTCAATACCATTGTCAAGCCGGGAGAATTCCGCCACTCATATGCTTTCAACGGCCAGACGGAAACCGGTAAAGGGGTGGCCCTGGGCTTTGATGAAGGGGCCAATGTGGGCCAGGTGGGGGTGAAACTGGTGGATCGCGACCAGCGGCAACGCAGCGTCAAGGAAGTTGCCATGCTTATTCGCCGGCGCATTGAACAGATACCCGGGATTACCAAGCTCAAGGTAACGGTCAGGGACCCGGTGACCGCCATCCTCATGGGGAATAAAAAGCCCATTTCCCTGGAGGTTCAGGGCAGTGAGATGGACCAGGTGATGGATTTTGCCCGGCGGCTGCAAGCAAAGTTTCGTGATCTTCCCGGGTTGGTGGATGTGGCCATCAGCCAGAAAGATCCACGGCCGGAATTATGGTTGAAAATTGACCGGGAAAAAGCCGCCTCCCTGGGCTTAAGGGTATCGTTGATTGCCGGGCAGCTGCGCAATTATTTTTATGGATTTGAGGCCAGCCAGTACCGGGATGCCGGCGACAGCTTTGATATTTTCACTCGCTTGCGCAGTAAAGACAAGAACAATCTTGAAACATTGCTGAATGTACCTCTGACTGCCGTTGACGGTCGGATTATCAAGATGCGGAATGTGGTCCGGGTGGAGGAGGGTTCCGGGCCGATCGAGATTGAACGCAAAAACCGGCAGAAGATTGTCCGGGTGGAAGCCGACCTTTACCAGCGATCACTGGGGGAAGCCACCGGAGATATGAAAAGGACCCTGGCCCGGATGGATATTCCTTTGGGGATTACCACCAGTTTTGGTGGTGATGTGGAGGAACAGGGCAAGGCTTTTCGGGATCTGAGTATGCTTTTGGTGCTGGGGATACTCTTGGTTTATATGGTTATGGCCTCTCTGTTCGGCAATTTCCGCGACCCGTTGATTGTCATGTTCTCAGTGCCTTTCGCTTTTACCGGGGTTCTCTATGCCTTTTATCTTACCGGAACTACCCTGGGAATTATTTCCTTCATGGGGATCGTCATGCTGATGGGGATTGTGGTTAATAATGCCATTGTTCTGCTGGATTATATCCATCAGCTGCGCAACCGGGGAGAAGTTCTTTTTGCCGCGGTTACCGATGCCGGCCGCAGCCGGCTGCGGCCGGTACTGATGACCACCTTAACCACCTTTTTCGGCATGCTGCCGATGGCGGTTTCCAACAATGTCGGCGCTGAAACCTGGAATCCCCTCGGGATTACCATGCTTGGCGGCCTTACTATTTCCACTTTGGTAACCCTGGTCCTGGTGCCGACGATTTACTATCAGCTGGAACGAAAAAATTGATGGCAGGAACAGTCTGCTGTGAATTGTGGAATTGTGGGGACAGTATATATAATTCGAATTGTGGGGACACGAATTACGGGGACAGTATATATAATTATTGACATTCACCATCCTTTTTGTATAATGGATTCCTATGGCTAGAATAGCTCGAGTTGTTGCTCCAGGTTTTCCTCATCACGTCACTCAACGTGGCAACCGCCGCCAGAAGACGTTTTTCTGTGACGATGATTATCAGGCTTATCTTGACCTGATGGCCGAATGGTGCCAAAAATGTCAGGTTGATATCTGGGCCTGGTGTCTGATGCCCAATCACGTCCATCTGATTGCCGTACCGCAAAATGAAGAAGGACTTGCTCGTGCCATCGGCGAAGCCCATCGTCGCTATACATGTCGTATCAATTCCCGGGAAGGGTGGCGGGGGCACTTGTGGCAGGAGCGTTTTACTTCCTTTCCGATGGATGAAAAATATCTACTGGCCGCCGCCCGGTATGTGGAAATGAATCCTGTCCGTGCGGGAATGGTTCATGCTCCTGAGGATTTTCCTTGGAGCAGTGCTCAAGCTCATCTGGAGGGCCAGGACGACCAGTTGGTGAAGGTTGCGCCGCTGTTGGAGATGGTTGGTGATTGGCGTGTATTTCTGGACAGTGATGAGGAGATTGATAAAGAACGTTTGCGGCAACACGAACGTACTGGACGCCCGTTAGGCCGGGAATCTTTTGTGGAAGGTTTGGAATTGGATTTGAAGCGTATACTTCGTCCACGAAAACCTGGGCCGAAGAAA
>JAYEKE010000225.1:0-2408 GCA_034660915.1 Pseudomonadota bacterium | reverse complement strand
AAAACCTGGGCCGAAGAAATGAAGGAAATAGATAGTTCTATATACTGTCCCCTTAATTGTGTGGATGATTCCGGCAACGTTGAACTGCAGTTGGCCCGGGAATTTGTAGAAGATACCGGCTGCCATATTTTTTTGACCGGAAAAGCCGGTACCGGTAAAACCACATTTTTAAAAAACCTTAAAGCAAATACAGCCAAAAGGATGATTGTCACCGCACCAACAGGGGTTGCCGCAATCAATGCCGGTGGCGTCACGCTGCATTCTTTTTTTCAACTGCCGTTCGGGCCCTTTATCCCGGGCAGTGATGGATTTATTAAAAACAAAGAACGCGTTTTCAGGTTTAGCAGGGAGAAAAAACAAATTATAAAAAGCCTTGATCTGCTGGTGATTGATGAAATCAGCATGGTCCGGGCTGATGTCCTTGACGCGGTAGATAAGGTGCTCCAATACCATCGACGCAGCAACCTGGCATTTGGGGGCGTTCAACTGCTCTTGATTGGAGATTTGTACCAATTGCCTCCGGTTGCCAAATCCGGGGAATGGGAGATGTTAAGGCAGTATTATGAAAGCGCCTATTTTTTCAGCAGTCTTGCTTTTAAACATCTGGACCTGGTTACTATCGAACTGGAAAAAGTTTACCGGCAGGCAGATGACCGATTTATCCATCTGCTGAATAAAGTAAGGGATAATCGAATGGATGAATCATCCATTGAAACGTTAAATCAAAGGGTTAAAGAAAATTTTACTCCAGAAGAGGGTCAGGGCTACATCACCTTAACCACTCATAATAGAAACGCCGATACCATTAATCAGGAAAAGCTTGAGGCAATACCAGAAGATGCGTATGACCTGGAGGCCGAAATTTCAGGGGATTTTCCCGAACATATTTATCCCACATTCTCCCGGCTCTCTTTGAAAAAAGGCGTCCAGGTAATGTTCCTTCGCAATGATACATCTGTTGAGAAACGTTATTACAATGGAAAAATAGGCAAGATTAAATCCATATCCCACCAGGAAATCCGTGTCATTTGCCCGGGTGAAACTGAACCGATCACGGTTGAGCCGGTAGAATGGGAAAATATTAAGTACTCGGTGAACCAGGAAAACCAGGAAATTGAAGCAGAAACCATCGGCCGGTTTAAACAGTTTCCGCTGAAACCGGCATGGGCGATTACCATCCATAAAAGTCAGGGCTTAACCTTTGATCGGGCTGTCATTGATGCCCGGGCGGCTTTTGCCCAGGGCCAGATCTATGTTGCTTTAAGCCGCTGTAAGACATTTGCAGGGCTTGTTTTGTCTTCACCCATCCCGACGCGGGGAATTAAGATGGATGAAGCCATTTTTCAATTTATCAACCATTCAGGAAAAAATGCCGTTTCGGCAGACCGGCTTCTGGCAGAAAAAATGATTTATCAGCAGCAGTTGCTGAGCAATTGTTTTGATTTCCAGCCGTTGAATAATCGGCTGGGTTATTTTTTTAGTCTGCTGAGCCGTAATGCAGACTTGGTTCAGGTGTCCGGGGTCCCCGATCTCGAACAAATTCCGAAATTGGCTCAAAACGATATTATTTTGATCAGTGAAAAATTTAAGCACCAGTTAAATCAACATTTCCCTCAAAACAGTCTGCCGGCAGGTGATGATTATATTCAGAAACGGGTGAAAAAGGCATCCAGCTGGTTCCAGGACAAATTGGGTTTGATTTTTGCTGACATGGTGAATAACCTGATCCTGGAAACAGACAACAAGTCCCTTGCTAAAAAAATAAAAAATGCCTTTGACAACCTCTCGCGGGAGATTGCGGTGAAACTGGCCGGGATCAGATCCTGTGAAAACGGTTTTTCACCGTCCCGATATTTACGCGCCGTTTCAAAGGCTGAAAGCGAATTTATGCCGGGAAAGGCAAAAAAAAGCCAGGCTCATTCCTACAGTGAATCAGATATTTTACATCCCCAATTGTTTCAGCATCTTAAAGAGTGGCGCTTGCGTCTGTCAAAAAAGAAAGGTGTTGCCGCATTTCAAATCCTCCATCAACGGGTATTGATTCAGATTGTGGTCCGGCTTCCCCGAAATATCGATGAATTGAAAAAGATTAATGGGGTGGGCCCGAAAACTATTTCAGACTATGGTGACGATATCCTGGGGCTGGTTTTGGCTTATCGCCAAAAGCATGGCATAAAAAATGTGGTGCTGCCTGAAATAAAGCAGGAATCGGCCCAAAAGATAAATTCAACGAAGAAACAGGCCGGGCTTGACACCAAAAAGTCCAGCTTTGACCTGTTCAAGCAAGGGTTTGGCATTGCTGATATTGCGGAAAAGAGAGGGCTGGTGGAAAATACGATCCAGGGTCATTTATCCCACTATATTGAAACCGGTGATTTGGATATTGACCAGCTGCTCTCGCCGGAAAA
>JAYEKE010000224.1 GCA_034660915.1 Pseudomonadota bacterium | reverse complement strand
GAAAACCAGAAAAGAAGAAATATATTTAGTTTTTCTGTTCATCCAGGATCTCCTCTCGCGTAATTTTTACAGAATAAATTTATTTCAACCGGCAGGATACCACAAAGGAAAAATGAGCGGGAATGCCGGTATTCTCATCAGCTTCAATGCGGATTACTTCGCTGAAATCCACCGCTGCCAGGATATCGGTTTCAGTTTGCAGGTTTTCCAGATAGCGAACAATTGCCGGGCTGTCCAGGGCTCGACCGGTGATCGTGACGATGGTTTTTTGAACTGGTGAATCAGTACCGGCAGCTTCGGAAGCAGCAGTTGTGGCAGAATTTTCGCTTGAAGAGCTGATATCAGTCAACCAGACTCTTTTAGGAACCTGACGGCTGATGGCGGCAATAATCGAATACCAGTCATGACGCTGCGCTTTAATGCCCGCGGCCATCTGCAGTTGTTCCGCGGTTTTTTTATACCGACTTTCCATCGTCCTGATCTGATCAACCAGGTTCTGGTAGTTTCTTGACTGCTCCTGCAAGGCCGCATGCCGGGCTTCCAGCTGCCGCAATTTTTGGCTGCTTTGCCCGTACTGGTGACGCAGGGACAGATAATCCCCCCCCAGGACCAGAAGAAGAACTATGACCACCGCCACCAGAATCACCGCCGGCAATCTGCTGGCCTGAACCGCAAGCGTCTTTTTACGGGTTGAAAGGTTGATTCTTTGCATAAATACTATTCCCGGCATGCCATGCCGACAGCCACCATAAATCTTGCTGCCTGCTGCCGACAGATTGCCACTTTTTCTTCATCACCCCGACAGGCGGAAAAATCCAGCTGTTCCAGAGGATCGTAAATGATGCAGGGAATCCCCAGGGTCTCATCCAGGTAGTGATCCAGATCCGCCAGCTTTGAGCCGCCACCGGCAAGGACCAGCTGCTCCACCTTACCTTTATGCATACTGCTCTGGAAATAATCAATGGTCCGGTGAATTTCCAGGGCCAGCTGCTGAATATCGGTTTCAAGCGCTTTAAACACTACCTCTTGCAACTCGCCTGCCGCCGGCTGGTCAAAGCGTTGACGGAAATAACTGACCCCATGCTCAAAGACCAACTGGCGAGCGGCATCCTCATCCAGACCCTTTTTCAATGCCAAAGAGGCTGTCCAGGCCCGGGTATTAATTCCCACCTGACGGCTTAAAAACGGTAGATTCCGGTGCATGATGGTGATGCTGCTCCCTTCACCACCAATATTCATCACCAGAGGATTTTCCCCAATCTCGGACGGAGGACAATGGGTAAAGGATGCAGCCATGGCGACATCAGATGGCTCCAGGTACTGGACGGAAAGGCCAAGCCGGTCAAACAAAGCCTCAATCCGGACGACATCATCCTGTTTAGCCATATAGACCCGCACATTCATGGTTTCCCGCTGTCCCTGCCGGCTGCTGTCCAGAACCAGGTGGTCCCGCTGGAAAATATCCGGGGACTGTTCCATTTTTTCTTTCAGCGCCCAGTAAATAGCATGGGGAATATCTTTTTCCGCCGTCCGTGGCAGTTGCAACTCCTGAAGGATTACCATTTCCGACGGCAAGGACATGGCCACTTGAATCCCCCGTTTCCGATAAGACCCCAG
>JAYEKE010000223.1 GCA_034660915.1 Pseudomonadota bacterium | reverse complement strand
CGGTGACCCCGCTTCCAATTTCCCCCGCCCTCCCTTTTTATTTTTTATGCAAGGCTTACTACAATATAGCAAGCTCTGTGAGAAATAATAAAAATTTGTCAATCTATAGACAAAGTCGAATATTTACGGGCCGACACCTATATACATTTGATTTGGTTTTAGAAATAATTTATGCTACATAGCAAATGGAAATCAACTAAACCAAAACGAATTTGTTCCATACCATTATGGCAGCATTATTTCAAAATAAAATTCTGGTTACCGGTGGTTGTGGTTTTATCGGCGCCAACTTCATTCACCTGGCCCTGGACCAGCTGCCGAAGTGCCGGATCATTAATCTGGACAAGCTCACCTACGCCGGCAACCCGGCCAATCTGGCCGAGTGTAAGGAAAATCCCCGTTATCACCTGGTCAAGGGCGATATCAATGATCGGCCGCTGCTGGAACAGCTCTTTGCCGAAGAAAAGATTGATACCGTGGTCCACTTTGCCGCCGAATCCCATGTGGACCGCTCCATTACCGGGCCGGGGGAGTTTATCCGCACCAATATAGATGGTACTTTTACCCTGCTGGAGGCCGCCCGTCAGGCCTGGCTCAACCAGACCAAGGAGGGCGCTCAATCAAAAAACTATCGCTTTCTTCACGTCAGCACCGACGAAGTCTACGGCTCCCTGGGCGCCACCGGTTATTTCACCGAAACGACTCCATATGATCCTCGCTCCCCCTATTCAGCCAGCAAGGCGGCTGCCGACCACCTGGCCCGGGCCTATTTTCACACCTACGGCCTGCCGGTCATGGTGACCAACTGCTCCAATAACTACGGCCCTTACCAGTTTCCGGAAAAACTGATCCCCCTGATCATCAACAACGCCCTGGAAGGCCGGGAATTACCGGTTTATGGCGATGGCAAAAATGTCCGTGACTGGCTTTACGTTACCGACCATTGCCAGGCCCTGTTGCAGGTACTGGAAAAAGGCCGGCCCGGCGAGACTTACAATATCGGCGGCAATAACGAGAGACAAAACCTGGAAATCGTTGAAACCATCTGTGATCTGGTTGACGAAAAGGTCGGGAGACTGACGGCTGCTAAACCCCGCCGCTCCCTGATCAGCTTTGTCAAGGACCGACCGGGTCATGACCGGCGCTATGCTATCGATGCCGGGAAGATCGCCCGGGAGCTGAGCTGGCAGCCGGCTATATCCTTCAATGACGGCATCCGCCGGACCATCGACTGGTACCTGGAAAACAGCCCCTGGCTGGAAGCAGTACTGGATGGCTCCTACAAAGAATATTATCAAAAGATGTACGATAATCGCTAAAGTTGTAATCGCGGGAAAGCTGTCGCTGCAGACCTTAAAAATATTATTACAGCAACAAGATTAACAATGCCCCCAGAATGACACAGGAATAGCATGGCTCCCATAACTAAAGGTATTATTCTCGCCGGCGGCGCCGGTACCCGGCTCTATCCCCTGACCCTAGTGGCCAGCAAACAACTGCAGCCGGTCTATGACAAACCGATGATTTACTATCCCCTGGCCACCCTGATGATTGCCGGCATCGATAATATCCTGATTATTTCGACCCCCCAGGACATTCCCCGGTTTCAGGAGCTGCTGGGCGACGGACAGCGCTGGGGCATTTCTATTGACTATGCCGTACAGCCGGAGCCCAAGGGCATCGCCCAGGCGTTTTTGATCGGCGAAGAATTTATCGGCAGCGATTCCGTCTGCCTGATCCTGGGTGATAATCTTTTTTACGGCCGCCTGGGACTAAAGCGTATCTGTGCATCTTTTGCCGGCGGTGCTCGTATTTTCGGCTACCCGGTTACCGATCCCAAGCGCTATGGGGTGGTCGAATTCGATAAAACGGGCAAAGCCATCGGGATTGAGGAAAAACCGGACCAGCCGCGCTCGAGTTACGCGGTTCCGGGCCTCTATCTTTATGATAACCGGGTGGTGGAAGTCTGTAAAAAGCTGCAGCCTTCGGAACGTGGAGAGATGGAAATCACCGATGTCAACCTGGAATATATGTGCCGGGGAGAACTGATGGTGGAAAGGCTGGGGCGCGGCATTGCCTGGCTGGATACCGGCACCCACAAGAGCCTGCTGGAAGCCAGCCATTTTATCGGCACCCTGGAAGCCCGGCAGGGAAAGAAAATTGCCTGTCTTGAGGAGGTTGCCCTGGAAATGGGCTATATCGACCGGCAGCAAATGGCAAAACTGGTACTTGAAACCCCAAAGTCAACCTACCGGGATTATCTTGAACGGGTACTGGCGGAGTTCTAAAACATGAAAGTAAGCAAAACTGAAATTCCCGAAGTTCTCATTATAACACCGAAAGTTTTCAGCGACCCACGCGGTTTTTTTTATGAAAGCTTTAACCAGCTAAGCTGGGAAAAAGAAACCGGATTAAAGCGGCCGTTCGTCCAGGACAACCATTCCAGCTCGCAAAAACATGTCCTGCGCGGCCTGCATTATCAGCTTAACCGACCCCAGGGGAAACTGGTGCGGGTGGTGGCGGGCGAGATTTTTGATGTCGCCGTTGATCTGCGGCAAAACTCGCCAACCTTCCGCCAATGGTTCGGTGTCCGCCTTTCAGCTACCAATCACCGGCAATTATGGATTCCTGAAAAGTTCGGCCACGGCTTCCTGACTCTTTCCGAAACCGCTGAAGTCCTTTACAAAACCACTGATTTTTATTTCCCTGAATACGATCGGGCCCTGGCCTGGAATGATCCTGAGATCGGCATCAACTGGCCTCTGGATCATGGCACCCCGATTCTCTCTGCCAAAGACTCCGCAGCACCTGATTTGCAACAGGCCGAGCTGTTTGTTTAAAATTAGGGACACTCCCCATATTTTTTAAAAATTTCGGTGTTTAGTGGGGGAACAACCCAGGTTACACTCATCTACAAGACCAAACAAAATCCCCATCTTGATAGGTCAGAATCGTTTTGATACCCAACCGCTGCAACCGGGCTATGGTTTCCGGAGCCGGATAGCCACGAACATTGTCTTTGTTGACGGAAATAACCGCCAGCCGTGGTGACACGGCCCGCAGGAAAGCCGGCGATGAAGCGTCGGCGGCGCCGTGATGTCCCACCTGCAGCACCTCGGCCCGCAAATCAACCTTGGCAGTCATCAAGGCAACTTCCACCCGCTTGCCGGCATCAGCCATCAGCAGCAGGCTGGAATCGCCGGCTTTGACCCGCAGAACCAGGGCGTTGTCATTCCAGTTTTTTCCTGAAGTATCAGTCGGACTGAGAACGTCAATCACCACCCCCGGCCAGATCAACTGATCACCCCGGCGTAATATTTCATAGAATGCCAGCCGCCGCACGGCTTCAGCATACCAGCGAAAAATATCACATTGCGGGACGGCCGGGATTGGCTGACCGTTGTCATAAACGCGCTTGATATTCAACTCCGGCAGTAACTGAAAAACACCGCCCATGTGGTCGGCATGGGGATGAGTAATGATCAAAGCATCCAGGTCTTTGATTCCAAACCGACGGCAGAAATCGAGTATCCGGGCTCCGGTAATCACGTTACCGCAATCGATAAGAATATGTTTGTTATTTCCGGTTTCAATCAGCGTCGCCGCCCCTTCTCCCACATTAAGAAAATGAACCCGGGGATAACGAACCCCAGCAGACGAAACATCCCCGCCGACCGCCACAACAGCCGGCAGCAACAGCAGAAAAATAATCACGGTAAAACAATAGCTTTTCATGACGGACTCCCGGACACCTCTTGGGCAAAAATCGCGAAAATCGCTAAACCACCCATTCCGGCAATGCCGTTCAAGAAAATGTCACGAACATCAAACACCCGGTTGGGTAAAAACCACTGGATCAGCTCATCACCGTAACCAATCAGCCAGACAAGCAACACTCCCACCCCCCAGCAGACGGGCCATTTTCCCGAGCGCGCCAGTGCCCGACCCAGCAGCCAGCCCAGAATGCTGTATTCAACCAGATGCAGCCGCTCCTCGGGAAAAGGAAGAAAAAAAGAGCTCAACACAGAAATGCCCAGCAGGAGAACGATCAGCAGCCGCGAAGCAAATGAGGACAGCCGCCGCAGCATGGCAAGAACCGCCCCGCACAACAAGAAAAAAATCGCCAGGGTAACGCTCCCCAGAATCCCCCTGGCTCGCAAGGCATCGGACAAACAGCGAACATAACCCAGGGTCGCGTAGAGAAGAACAACATAACCGAAGACTATAATCCAGGGAATATAGCGGCGGAAAAAAAAAGTGCTGTTCACCGGTACAACCCGGAATCGGGCAGAAGACCACGATTTATAACCCTGTCCAAACTGAGCATAATACCTGCGTGGGAATCGCTTATAAAATAAAGTTAACGCGGGCTTCGCCCGCAACCCGACATAGTGAATATGCAGATATTGCCTGTTTTGGCAATAATTAAGTATCGTGTGCCTGAAATTAAAATTTTGATTTGTTGATGATTGAAACGGGCGTAAAAGGCCAGGGGAAGGGCTGCCAACATCATGCCCGGACGTCCATATTCTTTTTGCACCATTCCCGATCTCTGTGCTATAGATGAAATGAAGATAAAGAGAGGCCAATCTCAACCAGAACCGTGTATGAACATGAAAAAGACTCTCAATAAATATTTTCTCTTCCTGACCTGCATCTACCTGGTAATTTTTCTCGGCAGCCTTTATTTTAGTGTGGTCTCGCTGAAAAAAGCCATGGCTTTCGCCACCATACGGACCTATTCAATCAATGGAGAAAAGCTGCTGAAAAAAGGCAAGGCTGCCATCGCGAAGACTCTATGGCATAAGGGAGACAAACTTTATCAACAGATAGAAAACAAGCCCGGCTACTACACTCAGGGTTATAAGGGATTCCATGATGCCGGCCAGTGCCTGTACAGGCTGGGCAAACACCAGCAGGCCATCGCCGCCTTTAATCAAGCTCTGCGTCTCCACCCCTATTCAATCAGTGATCTGGGCAGAAGAGCGGCGGCCGCCGATAAAATCGGTAATTATGAGCTGGTTATAGAATCCTTAAGCCTCTGTGAACAGATATACCCGCTCAACTGGCATGTCGCCTATAATCTTGCCGACGCCTACCGCAGAACCGACAAGCTGGCGCAGGCCGTGCCCTATTATCAGCAGGCCTGGGATCGCAACCCGAAAAAGATCCCCATTTTACTGCAGCTGATTAACAGCCATCTCACTTTGGGAAACCTTGATGAAGCCGGCCGACTGATCAAGCAGGTGAAAAATAGAAAAATCAAACCAAAAGAAAGGCAATACCTCACTCGCGCGGAAAAAATTATTCCCATCCTGCGGGCAAGGAAAGCCAGGGAAGCGGAAAAACCGTATGGACCAAGAACCAGAAACCCCCGGTAGCCCGGAGGAGCCAGCAAAATCCCCGGCAAAATCCAACAACTCACAAATCATAAACCATCTGCGCCGTTATGACGAGGGGCTGTTTACCGGACTGATATTCTGTTTTTTTTTCCTGGCCCCTTTCCCCTTTGTGACCGGTTTCACCTCCCAGGGCCGGATTATGTACAGCCTCTATGACCTGCCGAAATTTATCTTTCTCTACCCCGCGGCTCTTTTTATCGCCTTTCTGTTTGTTTTTTCTCTCGCTTACCACCCGGAGAGATGGCAGCGAACAAAATCTTTTCTCCGGCAGAATACAGGTTTAAAGCTGCTCCTCCTGCTCTTTGGCCTGCAAGCCCTGTCGCTGACCGGTGGTCTGGTGAAACAAAACGGTTTCCTGCAACTTTTTATCTACTTCGCGTTCATTCAACTCTTTATCGCCCTGGCCATCCTTTTCCAGCAGCGCCGCTTTCTCCACGCTTCCCTGCTGGGCACCTGCCTTTCCCTGCTCATCTTCTGCCCCCTGGGAATCCTGCAATTCTTTGATTTTCAACTGCCTTTTCTCCTGCCCATCAAGGGGCCGGCCTCAACCATGGGCTACCGGAATCCAGCCGCCCATTACCTGGTCCTCAATCTCCCCCTGGCGGCTTACCTGGGATATCATTATTGGCAACAGTGGCAGACGCAAAAAAGGGAGGAGCTAAAACGACGATTCGGGCAACCGGCCAAAAGCCTGCTTTTCGCGGCCCTTTTTCTGATGGCCCTGATTCATGTTTTCATGACCACCACCAGGACGGCGATCCTGGCCCTGATAATCTACGCCATCCTCTTTCCCCTCTACTACCTGGTCGGCAAACGGCGTTCATTATCAATCAAAACATGGGGCATGACCATAGCGATGACCATGCTGATCGCCTTGCTGATCATCGGCAGCCTGGCAGTTTTCCCCAAAACCCGGGCCCGTATTATGCGCTCGGTCAACCGAGTCGGCAGCACTTCCATCCTCGAAGCCCGCCAATATCACTGGGGCAACACACTGAAGATGATCGAAGATCATCCCCTGCTGGGTGTGGGGCTGGGCAACTGGCAATTTTCCTATCCCCTGTACATGAAAAGCTACCGGAAGGATTCCTGCTTCAACTTTAATGTCCAGGTCACCAGAGCCCACAATGACTACCTGCAACTGGCAGCTGAATGCGGCATCGGGGCCCTGGTAATTTTTCTACTTCTCTGGGGACGGCAATTTTTCCGGGTCTGGAAAAACGGCCACCATGACGATGCCGGCAACCTCAATTATCCACTCTTTTGCAGCTTGATTGCTTTTTCCATCATCATGATGTTCTCTTTTCCCCTGCAGATGGGCTACAGCCGGATGTTTTTTTTCTACCTCCTGGCTCTGGGAGAATATCAGAAATAAATAGAATAAGAGGGGTTAGACCCCTTTTATTCGAATTGCACGTTCATTAAAGGCGAGAAACTTATAATCTTATGAACGTCCCCTACATTATGGACAAACCCGGTGTATTTTTTCCTGATAGGAAAAATCAGGGTCGGTATCCCTGGTATGGCACTGTCGGCAGCCCTGTTCATCGGGAAAAGTCATCTTTCCTGCCTTTTCCGGCGACGCGGCATGCCGCGATCCCGGTCCATGGCAGGCTTCACACTGAACATTCGGCCGGTAATTCTCATGCTGCCGGTGCTGACGTTGAATCAGTTTAGCGAATGGGTTTTCCGGCTGACCGGCAGCGGCAGCCTGATTTACCCCAACCCCCACAATACCGGTGACATGACAACGATAACAATCCGGGTCATTTTCCCGCTTCCTGGCCTTCAAAGATTCCATTGCCCGGGCATGACGGGTTTTTTTCCAGATGGCAACCTTTTGCTGATGACATTTCACGCAACGCTGGCTGCCCACATAGTGATCTTTTTCATTCTGGGTTTTCTTGTTTTTATCAATCAAACGCTGCAAGATCGCCGGCAAACCACCTTTTTTGGCATCTTTGGAAAATCCTTTTTTAGCATTTTTCTGCCGTTCGGCATGATAGGCATGCAGCCAGGTTTCAAACTCCTGCACCAATGCCTTGACTTTCGCATCT
>JAYEKE010000222.1 GCA_034660915.1 Pseudomonadota bacterium | reverse complement strand
TTTACTCAATACAGATTTATTCCGTGATATCAGAATTTGCCCGCAAACAGCCAAAGGAGAGCGGGTTCCAGTACGGATTAACCTCGAGTCGGTTCCACGCTATCGTCTGCGACCAGGAATCGGTTTCGGTACTGATACCGGAGCTCGTGTATCATTGGACTATCGAGTCCTGAACCTGTTCAAAAAAGCCCATGAGTTACAGGGGAAATTGTTGCTTGCGGAGCGCGAGCAATCTCTGCTAACGACTTATATTATTCCCGACTTGCGGCGACGGGACAGCCGGTTCCTGCTGGGGGGCGGGTTTGAGCGTGAAGATACAGACAGTTTTTTAAGTCGCGAATTCTATACGGAAGCTGAATACCAGCGCTCATTTAACAAGAAGTTAAGTGGGTCTGTTTTTATGCATCTGTCTCAAGAATATTCACTGATCGGTGGTGATGAGACAAATGCGCAAATGCTTTTATCGGGAGTCCGTTTTTCCTGGATAGATATTGATGATCCTTTGCACTCGCGACAGGGGACTCAGATCAAATTTGAATTTCAGGGAGCAGAAGAAACCTTCCTTTCCGATACCAGTTTTATTCAGCTGTCCGGCCAGGTGACCAAGCTGCTGCCACTGCCTTGGGAATCATCCCTGTTGCTGCGCTTAAAGGGCGGGACCACCTGGCACCCCGATCCTTTGCACAATATCCCGGCATCCTTACGTTTCTTTGCCGGCGGAGACCATAGTGTTCGTGGTTATGCTTATAAATCACTGGGACCTGAGAATGAAGACGGCGATGTGGTCGGCGGCAAACATCTGCTGGTGGCAAATATTGAACTGGAGAAACACCTTCATTTAAACTGGGGGGTTGCGGTATTTTATGATATCGGCAACGCCTTCAATGACTTTGCTGATTACGATTTAGCCCAGGGCGCGGGCCTTGGGGTTCGATATTACTCACTGATTGGGACAATCCGTTTTGATGTAGCGCGCCGGATCGATTCTGAAAAAAATAAATTTCGCTTGCATCTGGGCGTAGGATGGTAAAGAAACTTATTGTCAGTACATTTTTTCTGGCCTGCCTTCTACTTCTGTTGGCTGTCGCGTTTTCGGGCTGGGTGCTCTATTCTCCGTCAGGAACCCGCTGGGCCCTGACCTATATACCGGACCACAGTGGTGTCAACCTGAGTATCGGCCGGATTGAAGGTGCTATTGGCAAAAGACTTGTGCTTGGCAATATCGAGTTTCAGCGGCATGGAACTGAACTATATCTCGATTCTTTGATTCTGGATAGTCATCTGACCGGTTTCCTGCCGCCGGTATTCGAGGTGCGACAATTACGGCTTTCCCAGCTCGCGGTAATTATCCCCGAAAAAGCTGAACAGCAGAAGCCTGAAACAGAGGTTAAACAGGCACTTTCCTGGCCGGATCTACCCAAATTCTTAGAGATACTAGAATTTAAACTGTTGAATTTTGAACTCAGGGATGCAGAATTCCAGCAACAGAACACAGTCGTGCAAATTGATCAATTCCAGCTGGCGGCGCTCTGGCAAAACGGCCAGCTGCAGCTTCATCAAATCAGTCTGGCAACACCTGAGTTGCATGCGCAAGGATCAGGGCGACTCGGAGTCAGCGAGCCGTTGCTGCAACTTGATGTCAATATCGGAACCAAACAAAGCCTGAACGGCTGGCAACAGTTTCAGCTGCAGGCCGATTTGCGGTCGGATAATGTCGACAGCTGGTTCCGTGGTCCTGTCAATATTGCCGCCCGAGGTGAGCAGGTGAAGTTGCTGTCAGCGGAGCTGGAGCTGGAGTTATCTGCTCAACAACTGACCATCCATCAACTGACCATGAAACAGGCCGGTCGTGCCGGATCTGTAATGGCCCATGGATACCTTGCCTTTGGTGGTTCCGCACTTCATTTTGCCAGTTATCTCCAGTTTAACGGTCTTGATCTGCAGGCGGAACTCGGACAGGCGTTGCGACTGTCCGGCTCCCTGCAGATACAGGGAGAGCCGAAATCTTACAGCGGTCAGATTGACCTGCACAGCAAGGGCAATGAGCTTACAACGGCACAGCTGACAGCCGCATTCAGTGGTGATCCGCAATCCTTTAGTTTAAATGAACTCTCTGCAGACTGGCTGGATGGTACATTGGCCGGGCAAGTGCAAGCAGGCTGGACGGGCGGATGGCAACTTCAAGGTCAACTTAATGGCAACAACCTGAACCCTCAGCTTGTTTATGAACAACTGGATGGACGATTGAATCTGGGAATTGACTTTGCTTTTGCCGGTGGAAAGAACGTCGACCCGCAAGGGCAATTGGAATTGCGGATAATTGATTCTGTTTTACATGAACAGCCTCTGGCCGGGAACGCCGCGGTGCAAGTGGACGGGGCAAATATGCTGATAGAATATCTACATTTGTACGGTGAAGGCTTATCTCTGGAAGCTGAAGGTGATCCCTCTGAACGCCTGGATGTTTCCTGGCAGATTGAAGATCTGGAACAATTCCTGCCGGATCTGCAGGGTAATTTTGCCGGTAAAGGTTGGCTGCGCTGGCAGCAAAATTTGCTGAGTGGACAGGTTTCAGCAATTGGAGTGCAGTTGGGCTTTAAAAAATGGCAACTGGAACAACTTAAACTGGATGGTGGGACGGAAGGTGATCAGAACAGCTGGTATTTTCAATTAAGTGGCTTGAATCTGACTCAAGACGGAAAAAAACTGGTGGATAGCTGGGCTGCAAAATTGAACGGCTCGATCGAGAATCATAAACTGATTTTGATGGCAAATGAACAGAACAACCATCTTGATTTGAGTTTTGTTGGTGGTTGGCATGATCAGCAATGGCAAGGTTCCCTCAATAAATTTCAGCTGGATGATGCCCGGATTGGCCAATGGCAGCTCGATAAAGCAACCGGCCTTTTATTTTCCCGTCCGTTGGTCCAGGTTGAGCCTCTGCTTCTGCGGGGGGAGAGCAATCAGACAATCAAGCTGCAGGGTGATTTTCAGCCGCTGGAACAGTTGGCCGATACTAAAGTACGGTGGTGGAATCTTGACCTTTCCCGGTTCAGTTTTCTGCTGGCCGACACTCAGATTATCGGTCACAGCAGCGGCAACCTTAAGCTCAAAAAATTCGTGAACAGCAGTTTGCATGCTGAGATGACAATCGCTGGAGGGTTACAATGGCAACAACAGTTATTACAAATCTCCCAGGGCAATTTTTTGCTTGACTGGATTGATAATAACCTGACCGGGACGGTTCATCTGCAGCTGGAAAACGGTGGTCGGATGAATGGAAAAGTGACTTCAACAAAAGCGCCTGCTTTCAAGTTGCCGTCACAACTGCAGCTGCAACTGACCAGTAGTGATTTCCCGCTGCTGATGGTTCAGCCCTGGGTGCCGTCGGGATTTAACCTCACTGGAATGCTTGACTGGGAATTGGTAGGGCAGTGGCGGACCACAGGCCTCATTGATATGACCGGGCGGGCGAGAACAGCTAATGTCGGTTTATCCTGGGAAGGTGAGAATGGGAACCTCAGTGCGGATATTGTCGCCTCTGAATTGAAGCTTGAATGGCACGAACAGTTAGTTGCTGAGCTATTGATTCAACTGCGCGAAAGAGGGGTTGTGACCGCTGATTTGCAAATACCGGTGGCAGCTGAAATACCCTTTAAGATTGATTCAAAAACACCTGTCGCAGCGGATTTACAGGCGAACTTGCATGAACGGGGCCTGTTATCACTGCTATTTCCCGGACAGGTTCAGGAAACTCAAGGTGAGTTAAGTCTCGACCTGCAGCTTGCCGGTTTTTTACAAAAACCGATTTTCCAGGGAGAATTCCAGTTATACAGCGGTGGGGCTTTTTTGCCGTCTCTTGGGGTAAAGTTGGATGATATTGAGATAGATGGCGATTTTAACGATAATCTGCTCAGCCTTACTGGAATGCAAATCCGGTCCGGTGAGGGAGATCTGCATGGCAGCGGACAACTGGAATTGCGGAACTGGCAGCCGGGACACTACAATTTGCTGCTGGAGGGAAAAGACTTTCAGTTGATCAATCTTCCAGAAATGCAGGCTCGCATCAATCCTGATCTAAAGATTGCGGGAACGGGGTCGGAAATCAAGGTGCGTGGAGATTTGATTTTCCCTGAAGTGGTGGTTATCGGCAGTACAAAGAACAAACTGGCCGGTAAGAGTTCCGATTTGGTGATCGTCGATGCTGAAAAACCGCCTCCCCGACAACAAAAAGTCACCCATGATATTGATATTCAGGTGGATCTGGAACAGATTCTGGTCAATGATTCAGGTTTGGATGCAAAGCTTGCCGGGGGAATGAGGCTCTATTCAGCCGACAATCAGAAGGATATTGCAGCTAATGGTAAAATTAAAATTATCAAAGGGAAATTTTCCAGCTATGGTGTCAATCTGGACATCGACCATGGGGGCATTTATTTTTCCGGGCCGGTGAATCAACCAACACTGGATATTCTGGCGTTGCGGACCGTGGATGATGTCCAAGCCGGAGTCAAAGTGAGTGGCACGCCGCAGTTACCGGAGGTTGACCTTTATTCAAAGCCATTTATGCCGGATACCGATATCCTGGCTTATATTGTTCTTGGTCGGCCGTTTAGTGCTGAAGGCAGTGATACTGGATTGCTGATGAGGGCTGCCGAGGTCCTGTTGTCGGCGGGGGAATCAGCAATGCTGCAACAAAAACTAAAAGGTCGGTTGGGATTGGATGTGCTCGATTTCAGTGCCGGCGGCGGTGATATCCACGATTCGGTTATCACTACCGGTAAATACTTGAACCTTGATCTGTATGTCAGTTTAGGGCACTCTCTGTTTAAAAATACCAATGAAGTTAATATCCGTTACAGTCTCACCCCGTCCTGGGAGCTCGAATCCGATATCGGTGTTGAAAGTGGTGTCGACCTGTATTATAAGATTGAGATTAAATAGTTCTTGGCCGAACACTCAGAACATCTGAAAGCACATTTGAGTTTGGTGTCGGCAGGCACAAAGCGGTCTATACAAATACAAAGTCTTCCTCCCCCGTCGAACTTTCTTGACACTTGATAAAACAGGGTGGTAAAAATCATGGTTTGTTAATAAATAATTTTCTGCCAATTCTCTTGCCATGAGATATTGCAGGGGCTGGAAATTATATTGTCTGCTCAGAACCTTTAAATGCCAGATAATTTAAAAAGGAGGAATAGCATGAGAAAACTATCTGTTTTCAGCCTTACTCTTATCATTAGCATTGTGTGCCTGTTTATTATTACATCCTCGTCGCAGGCGGCAAAAACCTTGAAGATAGGTATTGTCGATTGCTATTCAGGCCCGGCCAGCACCTACACCAACGATGTTCGGGATGCGTTCAAGTTGGAGGTGGAAAAGATCAACGCCGCCGGTGGGATATATGGCCGTAAAATTGAAGTTTTCACTCGTGACAGCAAATTTAAGGTTGATATCGGCCTGGCTGCGGCTAAAGAGCTGGTTTATCGAAAAAATGTTGATATCCTGATGGGAACAATCAACAGTGCTCTTTCTTTAGCTATCTCCAATATGTGTGAAAAAGAGAAAGTGCCATTTTTTGTAACTTTTGCCAAGAGCGCTAAAATTACCGGCGAAAAAGGCCATCGTTATGTCTTTTCTGTCACTGAAAATACCGCCCTTGCCGGCAAAGCGGCAGCGGTAGGTTTGGCTCAAAAACCGTTTGTGAAATACTGGATTGCCGGAGATGACTATGAATATGGCCATGCCATTGCCGACGGCGTCTGGAATAATCTTAAGAAAAGCAAACCCAATGTCGAACTGCTGGGTCAATCCTGGTGGAAGGTTGGCGAGCCTGATTTTACCCCTTATATCACCGCCATTTTGTCGGCTAAACCGGATGCGGTTATTGTGGCCACGGGTGGACGTGACTGCGTGCCGTTTCTAAAGGCAGCGAAAGCAACCGGATTTAATAAACGGGTGCCATTTTATATGCATACGGCAACCGGCCTTTCGGCTTTAAAGGCTTTGGGGCAGGAAGCACCGGAAGGGGTTATCGGAACCTCCAACTACTTTTTTTATTATCCGAAAACAGCTACAAACAAAAACTTTGTCAGAAAATTCGCACAAGCCTACCAGCGCAAACCTGCTGTCGGAGCCCTTTACGGTACCCTGGCGGCTGAATTTATCTTCGGTGCTTATGAAAAGGCCGGAAGCGTTGATACTGAAAAATTTATTGATGCCGTGGAAGGTTTAGAGGTTGACAGCCCGATTGGCAAAGTTTCCATGCGTGCCTATGACCATCAGGCCATGTTGCCCATGTTCATGGGGGTCACGCAAAAAGCTCCGGGCTATGATTTCCTGATTGCCGGCAATATCGTCACCATTCCCGGAAAAGATGTCATGCCGTCTATCGAAGAAATAAAAAGATTGAGAAAGAAATAACCTGTTTTCAGGGCTTGCCGGATGGAATTTGCCGCCAATATCACTCTGGCTGCTTTAGCGCAGCAGCTTCTCATAGGTTTAAGCCGGACCACTATACTTTTTATCGTTGCTTCCGGCTTAAGCCTGGTGCTTGGAGTTTTGAGGATCCCGAATATAGCTCATGGATCACTCTATATGATTGGTGCTTTTTTAACCTACAGCATCGCCATATTTTTCGGCCAGGGTGCCCTGGGGTTCTGGGTTGCCCTGTTGCTGTCCCCCCTCGGAGTTGCCTTGCTCAGTTTGATTTTTGAACGTTTCCTTATCTCTCATCTCTATGAGCGGGAGCATCTGATGCTCCTGCTTTTTACTTTTTCTTTTGCCTTGGTATGTGGAGATCTGGTTAAATTGATCTGGGGCTCGGATTACCGGAGTCTGTCCGCGCCTTTATTCCTCCAGGGATATTTCTTGATTTCAGGGTTTCCTTTTCCCCGCTATAACCTCTTTCTGCTCCTTCTCGGACCACTGGTGGCGGCTGGATTGTGGTTGTTGACCAATAAAACCAGGATTGGCAAGATATCCCGGGCAGCGGCTGTAGACCGGGAAATGGTCGGGGCGATCGGCATCAATGTCAGCTGGGTATTTGCCGGGGTATTTGTCATCGGTTGTTATCTTGCCGGACTGGGCGGGGCGCTGGTTGCTCCCACCCAGAATATAGTTCAGGGTATGGATCACGCCATTATCATTGAGGCTTTTTTGATTGTGATTATTGGCGGCCTTGGCAATATCTGGGGAGCGTTGCTTGGAGCTCTGATTTTTGGTCTGACGGATTCTCTTGGTATCCTGCTATGTCCCCAATTTGCCATTGCCTTTCCGTATATAGCCGTGGTTGTCGTCCTCTTTTTTCGTCCGTCCGGACTGCTCAAATCAACCTGGTAGCTCAACTAGGGGGATATTGTTGCCGGATGTTCGGGCTTGGCTCATAGCGGTATTGGCCGCCGAACGAATCACACGATGTGATTCGCGGCGGACGCCTCGGAAGCCGGCCATGGACGGCCGGC
>JAYEKE010000221.1 GCA_034660915.1 Pseudomonadota bacterium | reverse complement strand
GTTTCACGGGCCAGGGGATTGGCCTTAAACTCTTCGATGGCCTCAAGCAGTGAAGACGGCATAAGGTCAATATCGGCCGAATTTTTTTCCGCCGCCGTCATCTCAAAAATATTCATATCAACCGGAGTCGGCGCCGTCAGTTTATTTTTAATCCCGTCAAGGCCGGAGTTAAACATCATGGCAAAAGCCAGGTACGGATTACACGTGGGGTCAGGGCAGCGAACCTCAACCCGAGTTCCCAGTCCCCGGGAGGCGGGGATTCTCATCAATGCGCTACGGTTGCGGGCCGACCAGGCAACGTAAACCGGCGCTTCATACCCGGGCACCATGCGCTTATAGGAATTCACTAAAGGATTGGTTACTGCGGAAAATCCCCGGGCGTTTTTGGCAATCCCGGCAATATACTGATAAGCAATTTCACTTAACTGTTCAGGACCGTTTTCATCAAAAAAGGCATTGGTACCATCAAGATTAAACAGCGACTGATTGGTGTGCATCCCTGAACCATTGATGCCGAATACCGGTTTTGGCATGAAGGTAGCGTGAATACCAAATTGCTTGGCAATGGTTTTCACCACCCATTTAAAAGTAACTGTATTATCAGCTGCCTCCAGGGCATTGGCATACTTGAAATTGATTTCATGCTGACCTTCCGCTACCTCATGATGGGAGGCTTCAATCTCAAATCCCATTTTTTCCAGGGTCTCTATAATCTCCCGGCGACATTCAATCCCGTCATCCTCGGCATCAACACTGAAATAGCCGGCAGTGTCCATAGTGTCGGTTGTCGGAGTCCCATCCTCATCATAGTTAAAGAGGAAAAACTCACATTCCGTGCCCACATTCATAGTATATCCCAGCTCTTCGGCTTCTTTTATTACCCGCCGCAGGTTCACGCGGGGGCAACCTTCAAACGGGGTCCGGTCATATTTGTAAACATCGCAGATAATCCTGGCCGCCGCCTTGCCCTCACGATTACGCCACGGCAAAATACAGAACGTATCATAATCGGGAATCAGATACATGTCAGATTCCTGAATCCGGGCAAACCCCTCAATGGATGAGCCATCAAACATCATGTTTCCATCCAATGCCTTTTCGATCTGGCTCAATGGAATGGAGACATTTTTCATAAAGCCAAAGATGTCGACAAACTGCAGGCGAAAATAATGGATACTTTCTTCCTTAATAATTTTCATGATTTCTTCTCTGGTCATTGTTCTTTTCTCCTTCAGGTAAAGTTAAATTTTGCCTGACCAACCCACTGCTTCGTCCTTAGGGTTCTGAGGCGTGCTCTGAACACTGTAATCATCTGCATGTGATATCTCCATCATAATAGACTAATTTAAATTAATCAAATCATAACCATTCTCACCGTGAACGGCCGCAAACACAGCTTCCAACGGCAAAAATTGGACTACCTGTGGGCGTAGCCGGACGATGTTAGAAATTCTTTTCTGCTTGACTTTAAACTTTAATAATACTATATATAGCATTATTAACAATATTAACAATGAGGTTGTCATGAATACTATAACTGCTAATGAATTAAAGACAAAGGGGATGTCCGCAATTGAAAATAACCTTGCGGTTGATCGTGAGTTAGTAATTACCGTCCGAGGAAAAGAAAAATTTGTGG
>JAYEKE010000220.1 GCA_034660915.1 Pseudomonadota bacterium | reverse complement strand
GAACGATGATTCGAGAACGTCGTGGCATAATTAGCTTCCTTTTGGTATAAGTATCATCGCATTTGCATAATTATATTTTTGCCTATAGTGCCTATATCATAAAAACCGTGGTCTGTCCCCTATTTTTCCAAGAGCAAAATTGCCATTGGTAGACTGCCGGATTTCGTTGATTAACCCCGCATCCAACTTTTCCAGAAATAATTCCCGATAGGCTGATTCACGTTCTTTTTCAGAATGACCGAGACCCAGATAAATAGAATGTTGAGTCAGTAAGTCCATTTTCTCACCGTGAGCATTTGCGTGGTAGCTGGACCAACGGTAGTCCCCGGTATGTTCAACCATTCCGGCCCGAACCGGGTTGAGCTCAATATAGCGTTGACAAATGAGTAGGTAATTTTCTTGTTGAGCGATGCAGGAACGGAAACGTCCTTCCCATAGGGACCCCGTGCGACTATAGGTTCGGTTAATGTACTGAACATAACGTTGTCCCAAACGTTTCATCAGGGTGCCGGTACTACTATCTTCCGCCGGAGTCAAAAGCAGATGTACATGATTGGTCATCAAAACGTAGGCATGTATGGCGCAGTTGCTTACAGAGGCATACTCTTTCAACCAATCGAGGTAGCATTGGAAATCGTCTTCCGTATAAAAACACGCCTGCCGATTGTTGCCCCTTTGGATTATATGAATCGGTACGCCGGGAACGATGATTCGAGAACGTCGTGGCATAATTAGCTTCCTTTTGGTATAAGTATCATCGCATTTGCATAATTATATTTTTGCCTATAGTGCCTATATCATAAAAACCGTGGTCTGTCCCCTATTTTTTCTTCTAAAAACCGTGGTCTGTCCCCTATTTTTTCTTCTATTTTTTCCTTTGGAGAAGAAAATGGCTGAAAAACAAAAGCAGATGAACCTTGATGACTATGAAAATGAAATCCTGGAAGCATATGAAAACGGCAGGCTGAAGCCTTCCGAAACTAAAACTGATTTTCAAGCCATTGCCCGGAATACCATGAAAAAAAACCGAAAAATCAACATCAGGATTTCGGAAAACGATCTTTCCGCTTTGCAGCGTAAGGCTGCCCGTGAAGGGATCCCTTACCAAACCTTGATTGGAAGCGTGCTGCACAAATACGCCAGTGGATTACTTAAAAATATTCCTTAACCTTCCGCAACCCGAATTGGTCCGAATAAAGGAGGACATTGGGAAGTGCAATAATTCGGCTTATTAGCCACATATCCACACAGTCCTACGCAGACGGTTAAAATATAAGTTCGGTGTCAGTATCAGACCGTGTGAGTTTGTGCCATGAAAGTAGGCACTATGTTAATTGAAAACATTAAACCACCAGCTCTGCTGGTACGATCCTGGGAGGCTCTGCCGGTGCAAGCAGTCACTATTTCAAACGATTGGGTTTGATTTATCTGTAGCATAACTTTGGTAAATGTGCATGCCTGAGGCAAGATCCTTCTTTAAAGCCGGATGCGGGAAATCTGTCTGTCCGGTTTGACGTGGGGGAGGGGACTTCCCACCCTGTTATACTGTGAGTCTATGGCTAATAAACAAAAAAGGCTGATGAGAGAAGACTATCTGGGGGTGACGAAAATTACGGTAACGGATATGGCGTTACGACTTGCAAGAGCTTTCGGGACTATCCCCGAGTTGTGGATCAATTTGCAGAAAAACTATGATCTTTGGCATGCGGAACATGCCAGCAGCGACTGGAAGCGTGTGCATCCGCTTTCTAAACAGTTGTTGTATGGCTCTGGTGAATCGGGGACGTCCCATATCCTTTAACCTTTATCCTTTATCCTTTATCCTTTATCCTTTATCCTTTATCCTTTCACCTAAAATTCCACCCATAATCCGCCGAATATGCTATTGCTCTTTGACGCTACTTTCCCCGCGTCAGCGGCCGTCCTTGTCCTCTAACCTGTTTTGTATGATTGCAAGACCTGACCCCATTTCCCAAGTGTCAATTTGACACACCTTGACTTTCAAAAGTAATTATGACATAGTTGTAAATATGTGACAAATTGACACTTTTATGGAGGTTGTTATTATGAATACCGCACGCCCTCGTATCACTGCCAGAGTTGATGCAGACACCCAGGATCTACTTGCCCAAGCTGCCGCTATAGCTGGTATGTCCAGTTTGAATTCTTTTGTTCTTAATGCAGCAATAGAGAAAGCTAAGAAAATTATGGACCGAGAGCGTTCGTTAAAACTCTCCCGGCGTGATGCATTGATGCTCGTGGAGGCTCTTGACACGCCTCCTAAACCAAATGTTCGTTTACAAAAGGCATCTCAGCGCTACAAAGGTAAAAACCAATTATGATCACTGTTGCTCTAGATAAAGACAAACATGACCGTAACAGGTTTGATTGTGGGATAGAAGCCTTAAACTCTTATCTCAAGATTATGGCAAACCAACAATCGAAGAAGGATAATACCCGTACCTTTGTTCTTGAAGATGACAGGCATCCAGAACGGATCATTGGATACTACAGTTTAACTATGGCACCTATCAACCTTAATGCCTTACCGATTAAATTGCGAAAAAAACACCGCAACGTTAGTTCTGCTGGTCTAATTGCCAGGCTGGCCATTGATAAAAGCTATAAAAAACAAGGTTATGGTGAATGGTTGCTGGTAGACGCTTTAAGAAAACTTCTATTTGCCAGTGAGACTGTTGCATTTCCAATAGTTCTGGTTGACGCTAAAAAAGGATCAGTTGAATTCTATAAAAAATTTGGCTTTACTCCCTTCAAGGATACTTCCAGTAAATTATTTATCACAATGGCGGACATTCGATTAAGCTTATCCGAATAAACCGCCGAATGTGCTATTATTTTCTGACGCTGGTTTTTCCGCGTCAGCGGCCGTCTTTGTTCTTTAACCTGTTTTGTATGATTGCAAGACCTGACCCCAATTTCCTTAAAGCAATAAAGCAACAACGTCCCCTTTTCCACATATAATACGCCATATAAATATATTGACAATGGACGAATAGTTCCGTATGCTATTTTTACAACTAGCTTTTTTAGACCACAATCGTATTATTTTGGAGGACTTGGCATAGCATTGATGAAAAAAGATACTATTGTCTGGGTAGGGTTTCTGATGATATTTTAACTGTAAGGTTTGCATACCGCTCAAAGAAAATCAGAATTTTTGGTGCTGGTTATTGGCGGAAAGGGAAAAAGATCTATGAAAAAGAAAATAAAATACACTGATGAACCAATGGGCAAAATCAGAGTTGTTCCTGATTTTCTGCCATCTCCTGAAGAACTTGCATTGAAGGATGAAACAGTTAAAATCACGATTGCTCTCAGCAAAGCAAGTGTTGATTTTTTCAAAGGAGAAGCCCAAAAGTACAACACGCAATATCAGAAAATGATTCGTCGTCTTCTGGATGAGTATGCAACCCACCAGGCATAAACTCAAAATCATATGCGGTCATCCCTGTTTTTCACATCAAGCCCGGCAGCATGGGTAAATTACGGTACACGTCGTCAAAGAGTTTTCCATGAGTCATCTGAGCCCTGTTAGTTCCTAACGATAAAAAGCTGCCCGTGAAGGTAAAGTATATGGGACTTTCAAAAAAATATCTTAATACCCACTCCGGTGTTGTGACCTTTGATCTCTGCCGCTTGGCTGCTCATCTTAAAAAAGAACTGCCTTCGGCCGGTTTCTGTCTGCTTATGGGTTCGGCTGCGGCGGGCAAGGTTGCTGAGGGTTCGGACCTGGATCTGGCTTTTTATCTCACAGAACCGGTGACCCTGGACTTTTATGCCAAAGTTTCAGCGATTGTTGATAAGCGTGTCCCGGGAGTGCGGTGTGACATCGGCATTCTGAATAAAGCTGAGCCGGTTTTTCGCTTCGAGGCATTAAAAGGGAAGTTGCTCTTTGCCCGCAGCAGAGAACTCTATGCATCATTTTTTTCGCTGACCTGTCGCGAGTATGAGAGCCAGATGTTTGATTACGATAAACAGCACAAATATCGGCTGGAGGCCGGCCATGCGCTATAATGGTGTGATTCAACGAAAATTGGCGTTGCTGGACAAGCAGGTTCAGCGGCTGCGGGAGAGCCTTAAGGGGATTTCCTGTGAAGAGTTTTCTCAAAGTTGGGAAAAGCGTTCCATGACCGAGCGCGCCCTCCAGGTTGCTGTCGAAATCATCATTGATGTTGCCGAACGGATCATTGCTCTTGATGGCGCCGGCCCGGTGGCAACGGCAGCCGAAGCCATGCAGTTGCTGGAGCGGCTTGGGGTATTGGAATCGCAAAATCCTTATGTTGACATGGTGCGGTTCAGAAATTTAATCGTTCACCGGTATGAAGAGATCGATCCCGGATTATTATACAACCTTGCAACTGAGCGGTTGGGCGATTTCAGGAAATTCAGAGATGAAATAGACCGGGCCGAATAATGTGGGGATTGAAGTCTGTGCCTGTCCGCGTGCGTCTGTGGCAGAAAAATCTTTTCTTTTAACCTTTAACCTTTAACCTTTAACCTTTAACCTTTAACCTTTAACCTTTAGCCTTTAACCTTTAACCTTTAGCCTTTAACCTTTAGCCTTTAGCCTTTAACCTTTAGCCTTTAGCCTTTAACCTTTATCCCCAAGCCTGAAGGGTACATGATGAATAAACGTATCATCAGCTTGTTGGAAAAAATGAACTGCTATCTGGATCAGTATATAGAAAAGCAATTTGGTTGGGATGAGGAAGAACGTCGGCGTCGTATCGGAAGAAAAAAGGCCGCCAGGAGCCATGATGGCATCTATCGGGTAAAAGAAAGGTAAACAGGTCACGCGGTCAAATTGTCAGCCGAGGACTTAAATCAATAAAGCAACAACGTCCCCTTAGCCTCCCTTAGCCTCCTAAAAAGGAGAGCTCTTATGATCAGTGTGGGAATCAAGGAGGTCAAGAACAACCTGAGCCGGCTTTTATCCCGGGTGAAGGCTGGAGAAGAGATTCTGATCACTAACAGGGGAAAGCCTGTCGCCCGCATCGTGAAGGAAAACTACGGTGATAAATCTATTCGGGCGGCACTGGAGCCCTTGATCCAGAGAGGGCTGATCAGGTTGCCGAGTCGGAGCATCCTGAAAGACCATATCTCGACAGTAAAAGCCCGGGGAAAAGCCGTTTCGGAAATGGTAATCGAAGACCGGCGGTGATCGACTGATGATTCTGTACCTTGACACGAGCGCGCTGGTAAAACGATACTTCAGGGAGATCTGTTCAGATGAAGTCATCTCCAGATGGAAATCGGCCACGCAAATTGTTACATCTTTCGTTGCTTATGCTGAAACAATGGCTTCCATGAAAGGCTTCCTGAGGATTTCGTATTTGCTTGTTTCGACAACAGACTCTCCCGTGCCGCCCAGTCGGAAGGATTTGAGGTGTTTCCGCCGGATTGTTCGCGATTGAAATACAAACTCTGAATTTCTATAAAAATGAGGGGTGACCTTACTGTACCCTAAATTAAGCGATTAGCTTTTAGCACTTAGCGATTAGCTCAATAATTACAAGATATTTAATATTATACATATTCACCCGATGGGTTTTGTTACTAATCAACGTAAAACCCTGATTTCTAAAAGCTAATGGCTAACCGCTAATAGCTCAGCTTAGGTTCCTATAACAACGACCAGGGCGGGAGAAGCAACTGGGCGGATGACTGGCAGAATTCCCATACGGAAGGGGTTGACTGGTGGCGCTCCGGGGCTGCCCACAGCCGGGATTTGAACGGCAATCTCAAAGGCTATGCCGCCTGGTGGTTGTGGGCCAGACTGGCCGGCTGGAATCCCCGGAAGTGATGTGACCCGGTTTTTCGCTTCGAGGCATTAAAAGGGAAGTTACTCTTTGCTTGCAGCAGAGAACTCTATGCGTTATTTTTTTCGCTGACCTGTCGCGAGTACGAGAGCCAGATGTTTGATTACGCTAAACAGCACAAATATCGGTTGGCGGCCGGCCATGCGTTATAATGGTGATTTAAAGAAAATTGGCGCTGGTTTTTCCGCATCAGCAACCGCTGCCATTGTCCTTTACCTTTTTTGCTTTTTTGTCTGTGTTCGTCTATGTCGCCGTGGCTGATTTTTTCCCTTGTACCTTGTACCTTAAACCTTATACCGTATACCGTTAACCTATTTGTATGATTGCAAGACCTGACCCCAATTTTCACACTGCCTTCGGCAGCGATTTTTCTTGACATACATTTATCTTACGAGTATATCGTAAATATCATGGATAAAAAACGATATCTCAAGGGAAAAATCAACCGCTTGCTGGAAATGTTTCCGATAGTTGCCATTGTCGGAGCCAGGCAATGCGGAAAAACCACCCTGGCCATGCAGTTGCGTCCTGAATGGAAGTACTACGATCTCGAAAGTCCTGGCGATTACCAGCTGCTCAGCGAGGATCCCGCCGCTTTTTTCGCCCTTCACCAGCATGATCTCATTATTGATGAAGCCCAGCAGTACCCTGAGCTTTTCCGGGTTCTAAGAGGGGTTGTTGATGCCGACCGCCGTCGGAAAGGCCGCTTCATCCTGACCGGCTCTAGCTCGCCGCATATTGTCAAGGCAATTACGGAAAGCCTGGCCGGAAGAATTGCCACCGTCGAAATGTGGCCTTTTAAACAGGGAGAGTTCTACCAGCGGAAAATTCCTGAACTCTATAATATGCTGATCGATGGCTATGCCGTGGCCGGTGATTTTGCCCAGTTGCCGCCGGTGGTCGAGCCATCCCAAAGCGTACATGTCTGGTTTAAGGGAGGTTTTCCTGAACCTTTGATTGAAAGCGAGCACCGCCAGGAATTTCTGCGCCAGTGGCAAGAAAATTACGTTGCTGATTATATCACCCGCGACATCAGGGGCCTCTTTCCCAAGCTTAAAATGCACAATTTCAGGAGGCTTTTGACGCTGCTGGCCCAGTTCTCCGGACATCAGCTCAATATGAGCGATATGGCCAGGGCACTCGAAATAAGCGTTTCAACGGTCAAGGACTACCTTGATATTATCCACCAGACATTTATCTGGAGAAACTTGGCTCCCTACACAAAAAACTCGCTGAAGAAAGTCCAAAAAGCAAAAAAAGGATTTTTCAGGGATCAGGGCCTGCTGCACTACTTTCTAAAAATAGCGAATGCTGACCACCTCCTGCTGCATCCGGTTGCCGGCTTTTCTTTCGAGAGTTTTGTGATTGAAGAAATTATTCGCGGATTGCAGACAACCATGGCTGCCGGGCTGGAATTTAACTATTATAGAACCATAGATAAGTCCGAAGTTGACCTGATCATTGAAGGGGATTTTGGCATTATTCCCATCGAGATCAAACTCAACTCGACCGTCAGGCGCCGGTCGCTGCGGGGGCTGGAGAATTTTATCAAAGACCGGCAGTGTTCTTTCGGCATTATCGTCAACCGAGGCCGCGGCATAGAACTCATAACCGACAAAATTGTCCAGGTCCCGGTTCACTATCTCTGATAGAACCGTTGACCTTGGATTTCTATACCAAAGTTTCAGCGATTGTTGATAAGCATGTCCCGGGAGTGCGGTGTGACATCGGCATTCTGAATAAAGCTGAGCCGGTTTTTCGCTTTTTTCCCCACTCACAATAGACTTGTTATGCTTTTAGTGTTATGGTACAGCTATACGTACATGTTCAATGTGGAGGTTTATCATGAATACTATTACATACACTTCAGCTCGTGGCAACTTAGCACAAA
>JAYEKE010000219.1 GCA_034660915.1 Pseudomonadota bacterium | reverse complement strand
GCGCCGCCGGTGATATTATTGCCCTGAAGGCGGATATCCCGGCCTTCGCCGACGGCCGGGAAGCGGCTGATAACCGCAGTGGCGCAGTCATCCAGAAGCTTTTGGGCCACGGTGATGTCGGCGGTTTTGTCCGTCGTTGATTTTTCATCCAGGTTGTCGATGGCGTCCAGGGCATAGCTTTGTATCAGGCTGGGCAGCATGGTTTTTAAGGGTTTGCGGCTGTCAAAAAGATCCAGGCCGACAGCTTTGCCGTTGATGGCAAAAAGCGCCCCGGTCTGGTTGTCAACAGATGTGAACGCCTGCTGGTAATTTCCCAGGCTTTCCCGGTTGCTTTCATACATGGCGCCCGCAGCCCTGGTTGGTGAACTGGCTTTCATCCGGCAGAACTTTGCCTCAATATCTTCCCATATTTCTCCCTGGTCGGTCCGCCGGGAGCCGGAGCAGTTCATGGATTCCGTAACCCGGTTGGCCTTGCGGGCCCGGCCGGTGGCGTAATGAGTTCTTCTGGCGGCCGAAAACATTGTTGAATCGGCCCGCCAGCGACCGGATTCAACGCAGGAAACCGGGATGATGACGGTGCTTTTGGCCGCCACCAGGATAGTCAGGTTGATGATCCGGTTCTGTTTGGCGCCCACCAGTTCTTCACCGTCGAGCAGCAGTACCGGCCGATCGGCGTCGTTGATGAATTTCAGCTCCGGGACGCTGCCGCCTGCCGAAATTTCCGTAACTCTGGCCGTAGCGGCTTCCAGGGCTTCCTCCAGCAGCAGATAATCTGCTTCATGGGGATTTTCCTCCACCAGAGGAAACATGGTCAGGTTTTTGAACTGCTGAGTTGCTTTAAGTGAAATTTTTTCAAGGCGTTGGGCGATGACAGTCATGATATCCTCCTTTTTTTGCGGTCAGTTGTCCATTTTCTTTTCTGGAGGACCATTATAACCGGGGCAGTGGCTCATGGGATGAGACTGTCAAAGTATTATTGGTAATTTTTTAAGGTTAATTTCAGTCTTTCCCGCAATTTTTCCCGCAAACTTTCCGGTTTCAGCACTTCCACCTCGGGGCCGTAGCGCATGATGTCCATCAGCAGTTCCGTGTCGTGGGAGTAGGGGAGGCAGAGAATGTAGCGGCCTTCTTCGTCGATGGAACCCTGCTGGTCCGGATGCCATTCTTCCCGGGAAACCCAGCGGGCGCATTCGGGGGAAAAACGTAAAACCGCGTCGGTGGTCCGGCAGCCGGCAAAAATTCCGTAGGTGGTGGTGAACTCCTGGTTGAGCAGTTCTTCCTCAACCTCTCTGGCCTGCTCAGGCAATGATTTGATTTCGTTAATGGCATCAACGGCAAAACAACGCAGATCATCGCGAAGATGGCACCAGGCATCCAGGTACCAGTTGTCGCGGTAGTAAACCAGCCGCTGGGGGGAGATGGCGCGGCTGAGTTTCTGATCGGTTCCCCGGTTGTAATGATGGATTTGCAGCCGGCGGCGGTTCAGCAGGGCGGTCATGATTACCGGGAAATGATTTTTTGGTACCGGCCGGGCGGCCAGGTGGGTAACCTTGATGCGTTTTGCCACCTCGCCGGTGGGGTGGCCGCCGCTGTCAAGCAGGCCGCGAATGCGTTTTTTCAGTGGCTCCAGGTGGGTTTCGAGCAGACCGGGCTGGAGATTGCTGAGCAAAGATTCCATGCTCAGCAGGGCATGAAGCTCAGATTCGTTAAACCAGAGGCCGGGAAGAACGTACTGGGGCAGGCCTTCCTTTAGCATGCCGTAACGGTAGCCGCCCATGGCACGGTCCCAGATGATCGGGGCGTTGAGCCGGTCACGCAGGTATTCGATATCCCGCATGACGGTAGAGCGGGAAACTTCCAGCTCATCCATGAACCGGCGCAGGGGTACGGATTTTCTTTCTTTAAGGAGTTTGTCAATTTTGTAGAAACGCTCGGTGCGATTCATGCCATGACTCCTTCCGGCTGAAATTCAATGTACTATAACATTATTTTATCGTAATATCCAGATGTATTGCCGGGAAATTTGTCGGCGTGGAACTGCTGCTTTGCTCCGTGACTGCCAGAGACATTTTGTGGTTTTTGCCAAAAAATCTGCTTAAAGCGGGGTATTTTATTGACATCCAGGTCAACAAATATTACCAAGCAGGCAAGGAGTGTCTGGAACAATGAAAATTACTATCGGTTTTATTTATTCTTTCTCCACCCAGGTTGAAATGGCCAGGGAAGTCATCAATGAATTTGATGAAAAACCAGAACTTGTTTTTGGTTATGGCATTCTTGATGATGCCATTCCGGTAGCCAGGCAAATGGTTGCCAATGGCGCCGAGTCCATCATTGCCATGGGCGGGACGGCCAAGATTCTTGAGGAACAGGTTTCCGTGCCGATTATTCCCATCCGCGTTGGCATTCTTGATATTATTAAAGCGGTGGAGATCGCCCGTAATTTTTCTTCCCAATTGGCTATTACCAGCGAAATTCCGGTCAAAGGCATCGATTTAATTGAAAGCCTTTACCAGGTCAGCGTCAAGCAGATTATTTTTACGGATAAAAATGATTTTCTCTATGGTTTGACGAAGGCGGTGCATGACGGCTGTCAGGTAATTATCGGCAAAAGCAAGCTGGCGGTGGAGCTGGCGGAGGAATATGGGGCAAAGGGGGTTCTGGTTACTTATGATCAGGATATCCTGCGGGAAGCTTTAAGTGAGGCCCTGCGCCTGGCCGTTCTCAGTCGTCGTGAAAAAGAACAGTATATTCTCCTGGAAACCATTTTCGACAATCTTTCCGAGGGTATCATTGTCATCGACAAGAACGCGGTTATTACCCGTTTCAACCTGGCGGCGTCCCAGATTCTCAAGAGGTTACCACGGGAAATGATTGGTTCGCGAGTGTCAGAACACTTTCCTGAATTGGAAATGACTGCAATCCTGAACGGCAGAAAAACTATTGAAAATGAGTTGATTGTTATTGGTGATCTGCAGATTCTGGTTGATAATGTGCCAATCATCCTCGATGGTAAAATAATTGGCGTAGCCAGTACTTTTCGCCGGGCTTCCGAAATTCAGAAAATGGACAGTAAAATCCGGAAAGCTTTGCGGAAGGGCGGCTTTAGAACCCAATATACCATTAACCATCTGGTCAGCAACAGTCAGAAAGTCAAGGATATCATTGAGGCAGCCCGGAAATATGCCCAGGTTGACCTGACGATTTTATTGATTGGCGAAACCGGAACCGGCAAGGAGGTGCTTGCCCAGTCAATTCATAACCTCAGCCCCAGGCGTAAAGGCCCTTATGTAGCCATTAACTGCAGTGTGCTGCCGGAAAATCTGCTGGAAAGCGAACTTTTTGGTTTTGAAGAGGGGGCTTTTACCGGGGCGCGCAAGGGAGGAAAACCGGGACTTTTTGAGCTGGCCCAAAACGGCACTATCCTGCTGGATGAAATTAATACCATTCCCTTGAATCTGCAGGCGAAACTGTTGCGGGTTTTGCAGGAAAGGGAAGTCATGCGGATTGGCGGTGCTCAGATTATTCCGATCGATGTCAAGATTGTTGCGGCTGCCAATCAGAATATTTTCCAGGACCTGCAAGAGCAGCGGTTTCGCCCGGATCTCTATTACCGCCTCAACCAACTTTGTATTACCTTGCCCCGTCTTCAGGACCGCCAGGAGGATATACCGGAGCTGGCACAGGTGATTTTTAAGGAAATGCAGCAAAAATTCGGCAAAAAACCGTTTTTGCTGCCTGAAACATGCCTGCAACGTTTTACCGAACTTTCCTGGCCCGGCAATATCAGGGAGATGCAAAACCTGTTGGGTCGGCTGGCCCTGTTGTGTGAAGGCAGTGATGATGTGTTGAAATTCATCAATAAAATCATTGCTGAAGAAGAACGTTATGGCAATGGGGTTGAGTATGATTCCCGAAAATCATTCGCTGTTGAATCGGAAAGTATATCTGCTGATATTCTTGCCGGAAATGTAACGTTGAAGGAGATGGAGAAAAACGTTATCCAGAAGACCCTTGAAACCTGTGACCACAATATCAGTAATACTGCCAGAGCTCTGGCAGTCAGCCGTACCACTCTTTATCGCAAAATGAAAAATTTGCAGGTGTCCGACAAAAAATAGATATTGTAACAAAGTATGTTCTATAATGTGACACCATGTATTGTTTCTAAACATAAAAACCTTCCCTAAAACAATTTTCCTTGTCATTCCTCCCTCTTGCTAAAAATAAATTCTTGCTGAAATGGTGGCTTTGCTGAAAATCCACCGGCTTCGTTATACTGTAACCTTCAGTATTGCCGTGTAGTGTAAGTACGCTTCATATTTGAGGTTTTAAGTGCCGGTAATACGAAGATCTTACTGTGCCATCAATTTTATGCTTTGTTACGGAGCCGTAAAAGAGAAATATTTGTCCGGATCATTTAAGGCAATCACTGCTATTCGATAAAACAGGGATGAATATGGTATGACGATTGCATTTAACGCATTATTAAGGTCAACCTATCTGTACTTTAACTTTAATTGAAGGAGGGGAAAGATGAGAAAAAAAACCTTATGGCTGCTGATCATGATGTTTCTTGCCATGGTAACGGTTGCTGGCGGCGGTAACCAGGCAACAGCCGCGGAAAACAACAACATTGAAGCCATCAATTTTGATCTGTGTCCTTCGGTGGAAATTACCAAAGTCAGTTATTACATGAAAGATTATAAAGGGGCTCCTCGACTCCATTTTGATGTCACTATCAAGAATGTTTCGGCGAAGGCCAAACGTTTCCGTCTGGCAATCTTTCTTCCTGACGGGACTGCCGGTGGTGGTTTCTATCCCCGCAAAGGTAAACCACCGGTGATTAAACCAGGGGCTGAACTCACCAGGACTTTTCCCATGTACTTTCACCAGTTTCCATCCGCTTATACCATCCGGGTACAGGAACTTTAGTAACTTACAGGTTATTTTCTTGTTTGAAAAACAAGAAAATGTTCTGATAAGGCTACTTACTTGCGGGCAACGCTCGCGTTAATGGCTTCGTGAAAATGCCATCTTTTTTGTTCCGTTGCAGCCTTCGTTGTTGCCGTATACTGTAAGAACATCTTTAAATACTGCAACTTCGAGAAAAGTCCAGTGACCGAAAACTATTTTAGCATATAAGGAGTTTGACCATGAAGACTATGCAAAAGATTATGACCTTACTGCTCATTGCCTGTTGTTTCTCTCTGTTTGTCGGGCAGCCAAAAACGGCGGATGCCCGGATGAAATTTCTCTCATTCGGGACCGGCAGCCCGGCCGGAACCTATTACTTTCTTGGCGCCGGCTTTGCCAGCATGATCAATAAACGGCTGCCGGGGATAAGGGTAACTGCTGAATCAACCGCTGCCTCCCTTGAAAACGCGACCCTGATCAGTCGCGGCAAAATGGATATGGGCCTGGCGGCCATGGGGACCCTGGCCAAACTCAAGGCGAGGGGGGTTGATGTTTCGAAGCTCAGGCTTATAGCCGTTGGCCATACCAGTGATACCCACTGGATTGTCCGCAAGGATTCAGCCATACAATCAATCAGCGACTTCAAAGGCAAACGAATCGGCGTGGGTCCGGCCGGCAGTGCCACGTTAAGTCTTTTTTCCAAGGAAGCCCTGGACAAAGGTTGGGGGCTTACTTTCGATGATTTCAGTCCAAAATATATATCATTTTCCGAGATTATCACCGGTATTCGTGACAACACCATCGATGCCGGTAATATCTCCGCCGGTACCCCGGTGGCCGCAATCATGCAACTTGCCAATGATATCCCCATCCGCTTGATCAGTATTTCCCCGGAAAGTTACAAGCAGCTCCATCAGGGCAACCCGATTTTCCAGCCGAAAACCATCAAAGCCGGTGCCTATAAAGGTATCGATGCGGATGTCAATACCTACTGTCTACCGCAGATGTGGCTTTGCAGTGCTTCGATGCCGGAAGAGCTGGTCTATAAAATTGTCAAAATAATTTATGACAATGATGAGGATCGAAATGCCATCCATCCAATGGCCAAAATGTATACGTTAAAGAACGCTTTCTTTGGTTATAAAGCAGTGCCCACCAGCTTCCATCCCGGAGCGATTAAATATTACCAGGAAAAAGGGGTTTGGGACAAAAGGGATAACCAGTAATGAGCAAGAGCAAGCAGGCGGCATCGGTGACCGTTGAACAAAAAAATAAATGGCATATCCTTACGGTTATAACCCGCTGGCTGGCCATTAGTCTGAGCGCTTTCCAGTTATATACCGGAATTTTTCAGTTGTCGGCCATGAACCAGCGGGTACCGCATGTTTGCATCGGTGTAGTTTTAATTTTTTTAATCTATCCCTTTCGTAAGGCCGGTCGGCGCCAACAGGCTGGTGTGCCATCTTTACTGATGGCGACAACTGTGGTGCTGATCGGTGCTTATGTTCTTTTAAACTGGTTTCATAAAGTAGGGGTAGCTGGTCAAGCGCTGCCATTGAATGAACTTATCATGGGTGCTGTGCTGATTGTCCTGTTGATTGAAGCCGCTCGACGAGCGGTTGGCTGGGCTTTCCCCCTGGTAGCCATCGGTATCCTGATATACGCCCATTTTGGTGAAATTTTGCCGGATATTATTGCCCACAAGAATTATGCCTGGGAGCGTATCATTGGCAGTATGTTCATTACCACCGATGGTATTTTTGGCATGCTTGCCGGTATTTCCGCCACTTTTATCTACCTTTTCATTCTTTTCGGTGCTTTGCTGCGTGCCGCCGGTGGTGGTGATTTTTTTATTGATCTGGCTTATGGATTGTTCGGTCATGTACGTGGCGGACCGGCCAAAGTGGCGGTGGTAGCCAGTTCCCTGTTTGGGATGTTGTCTGGAAGTGGGACGGCGAATGTCGCCGGGACCGGTCAGATTACTATTCCCCTGATGAAAAAAACCGGTTACTCGCCAACTTTTGCCGGTGCGGTGGAAACGGTAGCCAGTGCCGGGGGGCTATTAATGCCGCCGATCATGGGCAGCGCCGTTTTCATTATTATGCAAAATCTGGGAGCCAGTTATTTTACCATTATTAAGGCTGCCAGTCTGACGGCGGTACTTTATTATCTGGGACTTTTCATTATGATTGATCTGGAAGCCCAGAAAATCGGCTTGAAAGGAATTCCCAAAGAAGAAATCACTCCTTTGAAAAAGACTTTTAAGGAAGGTTGGCATTTTTTGATTCCCGTTGCGGTTCTCATCTATTTCATTGTTTTTGCCAAGGTTTCAGTAACCAGGGCGGCATTCTGGTCCTGTATCAGTATTCCGTTGATTACCCTTATCCGCCCCGGCAAGCGAATGACCGTGAAACAGATATTAAAAGGCATGGAAGACGGGGCGTATACCGCTTTGCCGGTTATTGTCATCCTGGCTCTGGCTGGTATCGTTGTCGGCATGGTTACTTTGACCGGCCTTGGTTTGATGATGTCTTCGGTCCTCATTGAACTGGCCCACGGCAACCTGTTTTTTCTATTGTTTCTGACCATGATTGCTTCGATTATTCTGGGTATGGGGGTGCCGCCGGTTGCCGCCTATATTCTTCTGGCAATTTTGGTGGTTCCGGCTCTGGTTAGAATGGGAGTTTATCCTCTGGCGGCCCATTTATTTGTTTTTTATTTTTCCATTGTTGCCGGCATTACTCCCCCCATGGCTCCGGATGCCTTTATCGCTGCCGGTATTTCCGGCGCTCCGATGATGAAAACCGCTTTTACGGCTTGTCGCCTGGCG
>JAYEKE010000218.1 GCA_034660915.1 Pseudomonadota bacterium | reverse complement strand
TGGGGGCCGGCAGGAACTGATGGAGCTGCTCGCTCCTCTGGGTGGGGTTTATCAGGCAGGAACCCTGTCAGGAAATCCATTGGCCATGGCTGCCGGACGGGCAACGCTCAGAATTTTACAAGAAAAGGATTTCTACTCTGAACTGGAACGAAAAGCAGCATTCTTAAGTCGGGAAACAGATAAACTGTTTACCTCTTACCATATTCCCCATTACTGCACCCGGGTGGGATCCATGTTCTGCACTTATTTCACTGATATTCAGGTGGATAATTACCAGAAAGCCCAGCAATCGGATACCAAGAGATTTGCCCGCTATTTTGCCGGTATGCTTGAAGGGAGAATCTACCTGGCACCTTCCCAGTTTGAAGCTGGATTTCTTTCCGCGGCACACACCCAGGAGGCGATTGAACAAACTCTGGAGGTAATGGGTAAGTGCCTGGCAAAGCTTTAAAAAAGGTCCAGTTTAATCTTGACTTGGGAAACTCATTTATGATATGGGAGACGCAACTTAATAAAACTGCTCTTTCCTAAACAGGGGAATTATAGAACCTGATACAGCAAACCAGAGTAAATAAACTCCGATTATGCTGCGATGAACTTTGCCAATGGTTGGTTATTGCCGGTGTCCCTGAAAACGCCACCCAAATACAAAAAAGCTTTTGAGCAGATCAGTCGATATGGCACCGTTGGTCTGGAGTTGGGCATCTCCGTGGCGATTGGCATTGCCATCGGTATTTATTTGGATAAATGGCTTGATAGCAGCCCCTGGTTGACCATTTTTATGATGTTGTGTGGAACGATTTCCGGCTTTATGCGGATATATAAAGTCCTCAAAGAAATAGAAAAAGAAGATCAACAAGATAATGTAGGATGATCCTGATGGCAGAGAAAAGCGAGCCGCAAAGGGAAGAGCAGGACCTGGAATTAAAACGACTGAAACGCATAGAAAAGATGATTGTTGTCTTTACTGTGCTACTGGCAATTGCAGCATTTTTATTTAAAAAGCCCTCTTTTAAAACATTTGATGTATTAGCAGGTGGAGTGGTGGCCTTTGTTTATTTTTACTTACTGACAAAGACCATGTATGGCGCTTTTCACAACGCTACAGTTGACAACGGAGAGACCAACTTCTCACCCCGCATGGCGATTAAGATTTCCATTTTAAGCATCGTTTCGGTCGTCATTACGCTGGGACTGCTGATACCGGATATCTGCCAGCCAATTGGCTATTTAATCGGCTTTTCATCCATGTTTATCTCGATATTGCTTGACGGAGTTTATATAGGGATGTTTGTAACTTTAAAACCAAAACAATAAAAAACACCTGGAACAATCTTCTAGAAGGTACTAAGGAGTTTTTCGATGCATCATGATCCGATTATAACCTTTGTCGGCCTGATTCCAGGCCTTAACCGGTTACCGGTCTACACTGCCAACGCGATACTTATATCACTGCTTATTATCATCATGGTTCTGATCGGGACAGCGAAACTGCGGAAGGGAAGTCCTGAGGATAATCTCATCCCGGAAGCAAAATTTAGTATTCAGAATCTGCTGGAAGCCATGGTTGAAATGATACTTAAATTGATCGGTGATACCATGGGGGAAGAAAAAGCCCGTGATTTTCTCTTTATCATCGGCAGCCTGGTGTTTTTTATTCTTCCCTTTAACCTTTCCGGCTTGATCCCCGGATTTGCACCACCAACCGATAACCTCAATACTACGGCAGCCTGTGCCTTGACTGTTTTTGCTTTAACCCATTATTTCGGCTGGAAAGAACATGGAGCCAAATACCTCAGACAATTTACCGGCCCATTCCTCTGGCTGTCGCCGCTGATGATCCCCATTGAGATTATCGGTCATCTTGCCAGACCCCTGTCACTCTCACTCAGGCTTTTCGGGAATATTATGGGTGACCACTTGGTGGCCAGCATTTTTATTATGCTCGCGCCACTCGTCGTTCCCATCCCGATTGCCTTTCTTGGCTTATTTGTTGCGTTCGTACAAACATTTGTTTTTATTCTCTTATCCATGGCCTATTTCAGTGGGGCAGTATCCCATGATCATTAGTACCTTACAGGCTATTTTCTTGTTTTTTTAACAAGAAAATGTTCTGATAAGAGTACTTATTTGCGGGCCGTAAAAGGCCGTTTGGGTTGCGGGATATGTTCCCGCATTAGGAAGAAATATCAATCCATTTGAGAGGAGGTGAATACAATGAAAAAGATTACCCAAATGTTAACCATGCTGGCAGTTTCAGGTTTAGCAACTGCGGCAATGGCCGCTGAAGGTGGTGGGGCAGGATACAATATCGGCCTGGCTTATGCCGCGGCTGCTGCCATCGCCATAGCTGCTTTTGGTGGAGCTTTCAGTCAATCAATGGCAATCAAGTCCGCTCTTGATAGTATTGGACGTAATCCCAGCGCTGCCGGTAAAATTACCACACCAATGATTATTGGTCTGGCAATGATTGAATCACTGGTCATTTATGCTCTGGTTATCGCCCTGATGCTGGTTTTGAAGATCTAATTAGTCTGCTTCTTTGGCAGACACATCCTGGTTTAGTCTAGTTCAGTAGCAGGCATCGAAGCATGATGCCTGCTTTCTTTCACCTAGCCTGTGCATACAAAATATTGAATTACTTCCATACTTAGGATCTAAATCAAGCTATTAGCACTTAGCTATTAGCTCAATAATTACAAGATCTTTAATATTATACCTATTCACCCGATGGGTGTTGTTACTAGTCAAGGTCAAGACCTGATTATTTAAAGCCTCAACTTTCTGAGTTGCTTTAAAAACAGTGGAAAGAAATTTTCCGGGATGTTCCGGCATGGCTCTCGCTCATTCTCGCCGGCCGTCCATGGCCGGCTTGTGGGGACACCGCTAAAGCAATGTCCCCGCGTCCGCCGCGAATCACAATGGGGGACAGTTTTAAAACTGTCCCCATCCAGGCGGCCAATACCGCCTGCCTGTCGGCAGACAGGCTATGAGCCAAGCCCGAACATCCGGTAATATGTCCCTGGCAATACAAGTCAGAAAGTTGAGTTAAAGCTAAATACTAAGGCAAACCGCTAATAGTTCAGCTTAGGTAGGAGTTTATATAAGTAAAGTGGAAATTATTCCACAACCCTATTAACGGGGATGAAATAATATTTAATAAAAAAGAGCGGGGTAACACTATTATGAAGAAATTTTCCATTAACTTTTTTGGGCTGCTGGCATTTATGCTGGTGCTCTCCTTTGCCTTGGGGGCTTCCACCTCATGGGCCAAAGAGGAAGCGGCAGAAGAGATCTGCCTGGAATGCATTTCCGTCAGCCAGTGCCTGGAATGCCATGATTATATGGATGGTACGACCTTTGCCGCCTCTTCCCATGGAAGTAACGCCTGTACCAGTTGCCACCGGGACATCTATGACCTGGAAAAACATGCCGATTGTGAAGTTCCCATGCAACCGGTAAAATGTGGTTTCTGTCATAAAGTGGTTGCCAAACAATACACGCAATCCGTCCATGCAGACAATGATGTGAGATGTACTGACTGCCATGCCAACATCCACGAAATGAAGTCTTTTGGTGGCGATAAAACCAAAGTCATCCAGATGTGCAGTGGTTGTCATGACAATGAAGATTACCTGCAAAGCGTACATGGAAAAGGCCTCATGGCCGGCAATCCTGATTCTCCTTCCTGCTCCGATTGTCATGGATTGCATGATATCAAGGAAATGCATGTTGATGATATTCATTCAACAACCGCCCTGGAAGCCCGTGAATTTCACACTAAATCCTGCCAGAAATGTCATGCCGACCAAGATATGATGCAACGCAACAACGTCTATACCTTGGCCTTCAAAACCTATGAACATGACTACCACGGCAAGGTGGAACATCTAGGGGGAGCCACCTATGTAGCCGGGTGTGCCGACTGTCATACCGCCCACAAACAGCTGCCTCCGGATGATCCTGAATCATCCATCTCCAAGGAAGGCCTGGTCGAAACCTGCGGCGCCTGTCACCCCAAGTCCAATTCCAACTTTGTCCAATACATGCCGCATGCTGATTACCATGACAAGGAAAACTATCCTCTCCTTTACTGGACGTTTATCGCCATGACCGGCCTCCTGCTTTCCACCTTCGCTTTTTTCTGGCTTCATACCGTTCTCTGGCTGATTCGCAGCTACATTGAAAAAAACGAATTGCATAAACAGGGAATTTTTGTTCCCCACGCTCAAAATCCCAAGGTTTTCTATAAACGGTTCACCATCTTGGAGATGGTACTCCATTTTGCCATGATGGTCAGCTTCATCGCCCTGGTAATTAGCGGTCTGCCGCTGAAATTCAATCATGCACCATGGGCACAAGGACTGGCACATCTGATGGGCGGCCCCCACATTGCCGGACTCATTCACCGCTGGGCCGCTGTGGTGACCTTCTCTTACTTCGGCACCACTATCATCTGGGTAATCTACTTTCTGTTCATCAAACAGACCGGGGAAACCTTCCTGCAGAAACTTCTCGGACCTGATTCCCTCTGCCCCCGCAAGAAAGATCTGGATGATGTCACCGGCATGTTTAAATGGTTCTTTGGCAAAGGCAGTGTGCCGCGCTTTGACCGCTGGACCTACTGGGAAAAATTTGACTTCATCGCCGTTTTCTGGGGGATGTTCGCCATCGGCTTTACCGGTCTGATGCTTTGGGTGCCGGAATTCTTCTCTGCCTTCTTGCCCGGCTGGGCGTTTAACGTTGCCATTATCGTCCATTCCGACGAAGCCTTGCTGGCCTCCGGCTTTATTTTCACCGTTCACTTCTTCAACACCCATCTGCGGCCGGAGAAATTCCCCATGGATATGGTTATCTTCAACGGCGTCCTGCGCGGCTATGAAATGGAAGAAGAACGGCCGGAACAATATGAACGGCTCAAAGCCCAGGGCAAGCTCGATAAGATGGTGACTAAATACCCCGGCGTTTTACGGGAAGCCATCGGTCAACTTTTTGGCTTTGCCGGACTCGCCGCCGGGCTTATCTGCCTGCTGCTGTTGGCTTGGGGTCTTTTTGGTGGCTGATTGAATCGTAAACTTATAAACCAAGAAAAGCGCTGTACGAATAATCGTACAGCGCTTTTTTTATAGTGCAGATTACAGAAAAAACCTTAAATTGAAAGATATTTTTACCCAGTTAAAACGAGTTAAATTCGGCAAAGGTTTTTTATTACTTTGACCTAACTGGTTGCAGACATGACATTATTACCATTTACCACTTTTCTTCGCTTCTGCCGGCGGTAAGTTTTCCAGCGATGATTTCACGGCAGCATTCAAATCTTCCTCAGGAATTTCATAATCGGTCAGTTTACCATTCAGATATGCATCATACCCGGAAAGATCAAGTAATCCATGGCCACTGTAATTGAACAGAATAACTTTTTCTTTCCCTTCTTCCTTAGCTTTTAGAGCCTCCCTGATAACAGCCGCCACCGCATGACTGGTTTCCGGGGCGCAAATGGGACCTTCAGTGCGAGCCCACTGAACAGCGGCGGCATAACATTCCAGCTGTGGGAGGCTCAAGGGATTCAGCAAACCCTCAACCAGGGCCTGGCTAACCAGCGGCGCCATGCCATGGTAGCGCAGGCCGCCGGCATGCAGAGGTGGCGGAACAAAGTTATGTCCCAAGGTAAACATCGGCAAAAGCGGTGTCAACCCCGAGGTATCACCAAAATCATAGGCAAAAGGAGCTTTAGTCATCGTCGGACAGGACTGTGGTTCCGTAGGAATAATTTCGATATCAGCACCATTGATCTTATCATGAACGAAAGGAAAGGAAAGGCCGGCAAAATTGCTGCCGCCACCGGCGCAACCGATCACCACATCCGGTTTTTTGATCCCCACTTTCGCCAGCTGTTTCTTGGCCTCCAAGCCGATAATCGTCTGATGCAGCATTACATGGTTCAAAACACTGCCCAAAGCATAGCGGGTTTTGCCGCTTTTATCGGTCACCGCCGCTTCGACAGCTTCACTGATGGCCATCCCCAGGCTTCCAGGAGTGTCAGGATACTGTTCGAGAAATTTGCGTCCTGACTGAGTCTCGGAACTGGGGCTGGCAACACAATCACCACCCCAAACCTGCATCAACATTTTCCGATAGGGTTTCTGGTCATAACTGATCCGCACCATAAACACCTTGCATTCAAGACCGACCAGAGAACAGGCAAAACTCAGGGCACTGCCCCACTGTCCGGCCCCCGTTTCCGTCGTCAGCCGCTCGATACCAAATTGTTTATTATACCAGGCCTGGGCCAGGGCTGAATTGGGTTTATGGCTGCCAGCCGGAGAAACACTCTCATCTTTATAATATATCTTTGCCGGGGTATCCAAGGCCTGCTCCAGGTTGAGTGCTCTCTTTAAAGGCGATGGACGCCAGCGGCAAAGCATCCCCAGCAATTCTTCCGGAATATCTATCCAGCGCTCCTGACTGACTTCCTGTTCAATCAAATTCATGGGAAAAACCGGGGCCAGCATCTCCGGGGTCACCACCGTACCATCGGGGGTCACCGGCGGCTGCATGGGGGTTGGCAAATCAGCAGCCAGGTTATACCATTGACGGGGAATCTCATCTTCTGACAGATAAATTTTTCTGGTTTCCATGGTCCATATCCTCGCTTCATGTGGTTAATATAATCATTCAACAGATTACCGATAACAAACATATACTATTGTTGAGTTTTTTAAAACTGTTTTCTATCTCTACCGTTCAAATATGTTTTTACCGTAAATTTATGTCGACAAAAAAGGGTGCTGCCTGTTTTGCAGGTAGCACCCTCGATGAAACTGAAAAGGGGACAGATTTCCGTTCGTGCGGGGAAACGCACTCACTCAAATGCGTCCCCGATCCCGGTGCGCGTTAACTTGTGGCGGGCCTTGAAGTTTAATGGGGGGAGGCTGTCCCCGTTTTCTCAATACTATAAAACCGCCACCGCCTGCTTGGCCAGATCAAGAAAACTCTGAGGGAATATTCCAATCAACAAAATGGCCAAAATCAGCGCGATACCCAGAAGCTGGGCTGAAATGCCCAGTGACACTTTATCCTGCTGTTGTTCATCATCCTGAGAATAGGCGGCCCGCACCATTTTCAGGTAGTAAAATGCTGAAATAGCCGCGTTAATCACCCCAAGAATAACCAGCGCATAGAAACCCTTTTGGATGGCAGCGGTAAAGACGATGAATTTACCGGTAAAACCGACGGTTGGGGGAATACCAGCCATACCAAAAGCGCCGGCCCCCAAGGTAAAAGCCAACAGCGGCGAGCGGCGATGCAAGCCTTTCAGGTCAGCAAAGGTCACATTACTACCTTCCGGTGCCAGATTATAAATGGCATAAAAACAGGCCAGGTTCATAATGACATACCCCAGGATATAATAAATCGCGGAAGAAGTTCCCAACTCACCAACACTGAGGATACCCACCATCACATAACCAGCATGGGCAATACTGGAATAGGCCAGCAAACGTTTCAAATCATTTTGTACCAACGCGGAAAGATTACCTATGGTCATGGACAAAACAGCAAAGGCCGCCAGGACCCAGGTAAACTGGCTGACATCAACTCCAACCAGAAATACCAGGCGAATGAGCAGGGCCACTGCTCCAACTTTCGGCACAGTGGCAATAAAGGTCGTCGTTTCATTGGCAGCCCCCTCATAGATATCCGGAGTCCAGAAATGCATGGGAAACATAGCCAGCTTATAGAAAAAACCGCACA
>JAYEKE010000217.1 GCA_034660915.1 Pseudomonadota bacterium | reverse complement strand
GAAAACAGGGGACAGACCACGGTTTTGAAACATAAAGGGTTCAGGGTTCCACATTTTGACAAAGTTTCAGGCATTTGTCGCGGTCGATTTTGCCGCTGGCTTTTTTGGGCAGGGCACGCAGGAATTTGATGGTTGAAGGGAGCTTATGTTTGGGAAGTTTCGCGGCGCATCGGCGTGTTATGTCTTCAGCGGTAAGATTGCCGTCAGCCGGGACGACCAGGGCGATGAGGCGATTGCCCAGCAGGGGATCGGGGATGCCGAGGACCGCGGCTTCGATAAGTTGTCCCTCAGCCAGCAGGATGTCTTCGATTTCCTGGGTGTTGATCCGGTGGCCGCCGACTTTGAGCTGATTGTCCCGGCGGCCGACCAGAAAAAAGAAACCCTCGGCATCAACGTAGCCCTGGTCACCGGTATGATAGCCGTGTTCGTCCAGTTTTTTCGCGGTTGATTCCGGATCCCGCCAGTAGCCGGCCATAATGTTGGGACCGGTGGCCACCAGTTCCCCGATTTCGCCGGTTTTCAGCTCCCGGCCCTGTTCATCGAGAATTTTCAAGCAGACGCCGGGAATGGCTTTGCCGATGGAATCGATTTTAGCGGCAAAAGAATCCGGTTCGAGGTAGCTCAGCCGGGCTGAAGCCTCGGTGGCTCCGTACATGATGCAAATGTCGGTATGGGGAGGAAGGACGCGGCGCAGTTCCTCCTTCACGGTTTTTGCCATGTGGCCGCCGGCCTGGGAGCAGTAGCGCAGGCTGGGAAGCTGGTCTCGATACTTTTCCAGAGGTGAGCGATGCAGAAGATAGGCGTAAGTTGACGGTACCCCGGAAAATCCGGTGACTTTTTCTTCCGCCATCTGTTTAAGGACGGTGGCGGGAAAGGCAAATTTATTGTTGATGACCACCCGGCCGCCGACGGCGAAATGGGTATTGAGCAGTGATTTGCCCATGACGTAGAAAAAAGGCAGAACTACCATTTGAATATCGTCGGCGGTGATCTGAAGGTACCGGCAGATGGAGCGGGTGTTGCCGGTGATGTTGCCGTGGGAAAGCATCACGCCTTTGGGCCTGCCGGTGGAGCCGGAGGTGTAGATGATTGAGGCCAGCCGGGTTTCGGAAAAGGTGAGATTCGGATTGGTGTCATTCTCATCGGTAAGGATTTCATCCCAGGAAAAGATGGGAACGGCCGGGGATGATTGGAAAAGTTTCGGTTGTTTGAGTAGGAGAGCAAGGCCGGTATTGAGATTTGTGGCCTGCAACAGTCGTTCGAAACGAAAATTGGAGATAAGGATTTTTGCTTCCAGCTCGGCCAGCAGCGGCTGCAGGGTATCCGGTTTCAGATCGGTGCTTAAAGGCACGGCAACCGCCCCGGTTTTCAGGATGCCGTAGTAGCTGACTACGTATTCCAGCGAATTTTCCAGCAGGATCGCGACGCGGTCGCCGGGAGCGACGCCGTGGTTGATGAGCCAGTGGGCCAGGCGGTTGGCGGCGGCGTTGATCTGGAAATAGGAAGCCCGGACGTCTTCGTGAACCAGGGCGATCTTATCGGGAAAGTTTTTGGCGCCGGACTCAAGGAAGTGATGGATGAGAGTTGGGGAATTCATTGCGTTTTATGATCACCGCAGAGGGAAAAGAAAGGGGTCAGGTCTTGCAATGCCACATGGAATGGACAGCCTAGGTGACAAAAAACCGTGGTCTGTCCCCTATTTTGTTT
>JAYEKE010000216.1 GCA_034660915.1 Pseudomonadota bacterium | reverse complement strand
TATGCAGCGCGGTCAAGCAATGCCCGGCCAGACGGAAATGTTTGTCCATGATTGCCAGGGACAAATCGTTTATTTTGAGATTCAAGAGGGAAAAGGCGATCTCAAAACGATGATGCGGCAAATGAGCGAGAAATGGCAGGGCTACATCGGCAAAACGCCCCCCTTGATAATCGTTGACCGCGAGGGATGGGGGGTAGAGCATTTTTTATCCTTGGCCGGATACCGATTTGTGACATGGGAGAAATTCAGCGACAGCAAGGAATTACGCGCAATTGCCGAAGACTCGTTCAGTGAGGAGTTCTTTGTCAACAACAAAGCCTACCGGGCATTTGAAGATGAGAAAATTTATCGGGATAACAAGAAAAACCACATTACCCTCAGACGAATCGTTATCTGGAACCAAAAGACCGACAGGCGGGTTGCGTGCGTATGTCAAGATGATCAGGAGTCCACGATCTCTATTGCGACCGCCATGTTAGGCAGATGGGGGTGCAGTGAAAACGCTTTTAAGCATATGGCCGCCCAGCTTGATATGCATTACAACCCGGAAAAAGATGCTTCCAGCGACAGTGCCGAGCAATCAATTGCTAATCCGCAGCTAAAAGAGTTAAAAGATAAAAAAAAGAAGCTGAAACAAAAGCTAACAAAAACCGAACGAAGCCTGGGGAAATTGCCGTTAACAAAGAACAAAGACGGTTCGTTACGCAAAAGCAAAATGCGCGAGGACTTGACCGAAAAGGTGGCGCAATTGAAAGCGGCGATAAGCGAAACAGAGGAAAATATTGCAAATTGCCCGGAGCGGATAGATATAAACGAGATCACCGGCAAACATTTCAAGGTAATAGAGATTGAAGGCAAAAATTACTGGAATTTAGCCGAAACACTTTTTTGGAACAGTCGTAAGAAATTAATCGAAATATTCCGGAGGTTTTTATCAAACGAACGGGATTTGCAGCCGGGACTGGATGCTATTACGCAGAGTCGAGGCTGGATAAAGAGCACAAAGGAAGTAATGGTGATAAGGCTTGAGCCGCTTGAGACACCAAGGTTTCACGCAGCTCAGATACAATTGTGCAGGTATCTGAATGAGCAAGAGATTCGGCTCGAAAATGGAAAGCGCCTCTTATATGATGTGGGGCCGGACCCAAGAGGCAGTGTCCAATGAAATCTGTGCTTTTTGAGGTTATTTGAAGAAGTCTGTTATAAAAAAAAATCAAAAGATTATGATGCTATTTTACATGTTAAAATGCTAAATTAATGCCGGAATCACTAACGGTATGGATAAAAGGATTGAGTCCTACTCCAGTGGCCAAGGTTCACAGTATACCAAGTCACAACTACCGGTAGAGTTGGTTTACTATGAACCAGCAGAAAATCGCAGCGAAGCTACTCGGCGTGAATTGGAAATCAAAGGATTGTCGCGAGGGGATAAAATGAAGATGGTTGGTTATTGAAAATAAATGAACAAAAAAGGACGATACTCAACTTCCGGGTTTACCGAAGATCAATCTGAACCGGGTTCAAATGGCCAGGTCTTGAAAAATCTTCTTGGGATCATCACCCAGGCAGAGATGGAACGTATTGAAACTGAGCTGCTCTTTGAGCTCACCGATCAGCTGCTGGATGAGTGTGACCTCAATAAAAAGTTTGCGGCTGAGGATATTCTACAGATGCACTACCGGTGGTTGGGGACGGTATATGCATGGGCCGGACACTACCGACAAGTAATGATGAGCAAAGGAAATTTCCCATTTGCCGCACCAGCATATATTCCTAAGCTCATGACGGACTTTGAGCGCGATTTTCTTGCCAAATATACACCTTGCTCGTCTTCTTTTCGATCAGAGGTCATTTCTTCCCTGGCCGCCGTTCACACCGAACTCATCATCATTCATCCTTTTCGCGAAGGCAATGGCAGAATCGCCAGGCTGCTTGCAACCCTGATGGCTTTACAAGCAGGTCTTCCCCCTCTAGATTTCAGTGATTTTGCCAAGATACGCCAGGAAGAATATTTTACAGCAGTGAGAAAGGGATTGGATCGAAACTATGAACCGATGGAAGCCGTTTTCAGGAATGTCATTAATCGCTCTTTGCAGAATTATGAAGGATAGAACAATTATTATTTTTAGATAAATAGTCAGCAACAATTTTTCGCGCAGCAATACCTTCAATGGCAGAAGATGAGCATACCGAAGCCACCACTGACGCTCGGCGCTTTTCAGCGTTTTTAAGATAAGGATTTGATTGGCTAAGTTTTGTATCTTTCATAACGAAGCAACATAACACAAATTCAAAAAATTTTCAGCAAATTTCTCTTTTAAACAACAAAAATCGAGAAAATTTTCATACAAATATAACACGATCCGTTCTACAAAAAGCTACCTTCATTTCACATAGTGAATTGTTTCAATTTTGGCAAGTAGGCGTTTGTAGCTGGTTTTAAAATAGTCAACGGGTTCGATTCCCGCCACATCTTATGTTTTGCCCCCCCCATAGCGATTTTACAAATATATAATTGTCGCTCATCAAGTAGCATCGTTTAAGATGGTATTATGGAAAATTCGCATCTAAAATGCGGAAATGTTCTCGCAAGTGCCGAATTATTTTTTCGTTAAATGTTGAAAAAAGTGAGTTTCAAAAGGCAAAGTGGCGGTCAAAATGGCGGTCAAAAGAAAAAAGCACCTAACCGATATGGGCTAAGTGCTTAATATTACTGGTGGGCCGTGCAGGGATCGAACCTGCGACCCTCTGATTAAAAAGGTAGATCCTGGATTCGAAAATCAACTCCTCTACTGGGGATACTGCTGGGGACACAAAATAATAAAAAGGGGTTAGCCAACAAATATCAGCTATCCCCTTAATCTTACTGGCGGGCAATGCAGGATTCGAACCTGCGGCCTTTGGCTCCGGAGGCCAACGCTCTATCCAACTGAGCTAATTGCCCTAAAGTCATGGGAAGAACTCTGTTACCATACATGGACAGACTTTGACAAGTTCATATTACAAAAAACACCACATTTCTCTCTGCCAACTATTGCCCCCAACTCACGGCATGGCAGCCAAGGGTAAAAAGGATTTTAATTGCCGGAACTCAAACCGGCAAATAAGCGGTTGAGAAAAAACTGACAAACCATTATATTCGCAAAAAAAATTACGCAGCCAATCACGGTTCAAGAACAGCAATAATCTTACCGGACAGCAGAGATTTTAAGGATTTCATGAACATCTATGGCATTATCATTCTGGCAACGCTGCTGATCGATTTCAGTTTGCAGCTGCTTGCCGACTTGCTGAACCTCAGGGCTTTACAGGAGACAATACCGGCTGAATTCCAGGATACCTTCGACCCTGACCGCTACCAGAAATCCCAGCAATACCTGCTGGTTACCACCCGCTTCGGTTTATTCACCGCTACGATATCGCTGGCAGCCACCCTGATTTTCTGGTTTACCGGCGGCTTCAACTTCCTGGATATCCTGGTCCGGGGATGGAAATTTCCGGAGCTTCCAACCGGGCTTCTGTATATCGGCCTGTTATTGCTGCTGAAAATGATCCTCTCTCTACCATTTACTATTTATGATACTTTTGTTATTGAAAGTCGCTTCGGTTTCAACAAAACCACCGTTACAACTTTTATCACCGACCGGATCAAAGGGGTTATTCTGGCAGTCCTGATTGGCGGCCCCCTGCTGGCCGGCATTCTGTTCTTTCTGGAAAAAACCGGACAACTGGCCTGGCTCTATTGCTGGTTCATTTCAACCGCATTAACCCTGGCCATTCAGTTCATTGCCCCAACCTGGATTATGCCGTTGTTCAACAAATTCACCCCGCTCGCCGAAGGATCATTGAAGGAAGCCATCCTGAACTATGCCAGTTCAGTCAAATTCCCCCTGGAAAATGTTTTTGTGATTGACGGATCACGCCGTTCCAGCAAGGCCAATGCCTTTTTTACCGGTTTTGGCAAACGTCGCCGCATCGCCATCTTTGACACCCTGATCGAGCAGCAGAGCACCGGCGAACTGGTGGCCATCCTCGCCCATGAAATCGGCCACTACCGCAAAAAGCATATCTTGAAAAACCTGCTGCTGGGGATCATCCACATGGGCTTCATGTTCTACCTGTTGAGCCTTTTTATCGGCCAGCCGGGCCTGTTTGCCGCTTTCTACCTTGACCAGCCATCCATCTATGCCGGTTTGATCCTCTTTGGCCTGCTTTATTCGCCGGTGGAATTTCTGCTGGCCATTATCCTGCAGTACATTTCGAGGAAATATGAATATGAGGCAGACGCCTTCGCCGGCCAGACTACCGGCGACCCTGAATCCCTGGTCAGCGCCTTAAAAAAACTGGCGGCAAATAACCTGAGCAATCTCAGCCCTCACCCCCTGTACGTACTGCTCCATTATTCCCACCCACCGTTGGAACAAAGAATTGCCGCGCTAAGAAATAAAGAAATGAGCGAGAGCCATGCCGGAACATCACCTGAAATTTATTTCAGCAGTTTTTAGAACAATTCAGAAAGTTGAGGAATAGAAAAAAGACAGGATTCAAGATAAAAACAGCAGTTCCGGCAGCGTTTCACGGATCAGCTGACAGGATTTTTCAACCACCCGCTCATGGCGGTCCAGCCATTGGGCATGACCGGAAGCTCCGGCAATATTACTGACCGCAAATAAGGCCGTCCCCGCAAGATTAAATTCCTGGCAGGCAGCGGCAAAGGCAAAGCATTCCATCTGTTCGGCCGTTGCCTGATAGCGGCAGCCTAGCTGACCGGCCAAGGCATCATCGGCCGTAATGGCGGCAGGACTCAGACAGCGGCCACTAAGAACTTGGCGTCTCTGCCAGAATTCCGCCTGCAAAGGCAACTCCTGTTGCATGATTTTCGGAAAGTATCCTTGGCCTTGGATTACCAAACCATCAGCCAAAAGCACGGATGAAGGGCTAAAAAGGGCGGGGATAGGAGAATCAGCAACAGCAAATCCGGGATAGATGCCGCAGGTACCGGTCAAGAGTGCCTGTTTGAGGGGAAATTGTGACTGGATTCGGGCAAACCCCAATAAAAAGCTGCAGCTGCCGATGCCCAAGGCCGCCAGCAGTAGAGGTTTCGATCGGTGCTGAAAGAGATTCTCGTCCTGCTGGCTGAAATCATCATCAAGCAACGGTTTAAATTCACCGGGGATAGCGGCACAAATGAGGATCATTTTTCTTCGCTGGATGCGAGACAATTATTGGTCAATGAAAATGTCTTCAGGACTCTGATGGGCCTGTTGCAAGGCAGCATAAGCCCTGGTAAAAAAAGCGTCAGGAGACTCACCAGTGCGGGCAATGGCACCGCCGACTACCGCGGAAAGAGTCACATCAGCATTTTCTATCGTAATCTTTGAAGCATGAAGAAGCATTTTTTCAGCCACCCGCAGACTGCCGTCGGTAGTGGCATTGGCCAGCGTCAACCAGAAAGTGGCATGGTCATAACCACCAACAAAATCAGCCCGCCGGACGATTGACTGCAAACTCCCATAAATCGCCCGCAAAGTTGACTTCCAGGCATCCAGGCCAAGGGAATCAATAAGTGACTGGTAATTCTTTAGCTCCAGGAACAACAGGGTAAAAGGGATATTATAGCGGGCCAGTAAAGCCAGCTGCTGAGGCATCATGAATGAAAGTTCATACTGGCTGGGAATGTCGCTCAGCTGTTCACGGTTCGAGAACGGCTCACCATCAGCCATATCGTCCAGACTCGACCAGGAAAAAATCCCCACCAGAAATGAACCGGCATCGTCCCCCCCGGAGTCGGAAGAGGAAGAAACCGGAAAAAAAAGAATATCCACTGGCATCAGATCTTCAGTCACGGTAATCATTTCACACTGCCGGCCAACATGCTGCACCTCGGAAAATACTGCCGGGGGCTCAATCTGGATCAGATTTTCCAACGGTTCACCACCATCAACAAGAATTTTAACGGCAATTTCAGCCCACGGCCGGGATTTAGCCTGAGCTTCATCCAACCCGGTCATTTGCTGCAACTGACGGTTCCACATTTCAACTGTTCCATCGTCCGACAAAACGACCAACCCACAAGGAACCAGATCAGCCAATGCCCGCAAAAGTTGCTCATTACCCCACTGTATGCTCATGCCTGGCTCCGTTTCTTACTACCTGGTAAAAAAGTGGTCCCCGGTACTATCGATTTTACGACTTTTTGTAAAACCATCATTACTGGTAGACTTGTAAAAGCTCATCGACTTCCCGAATTTTTTTTACGCTTCCTGGTCACGGTAACTACCGGCCGATCTGAAGCAGCGGCTGAAACCGTCTGATCCTCTTGAACCGCTACCATGCTATCCGCAGCCAAATTACTAAAGAAGTCAAAATCACTACCCGCGGCTTCCAGATTGGCTTTCTTGATGCGCTCATAAACTTCACCCCGAAGCAACTTAACCTCTTTCGGAGCCTCTACACCCAATTTAACCGTCCCACCTTCAATAGACAGGACGGTTATGACAATATCATCGCCGATATTAATAGATTCATTGCTTTTTCGTGCCAATATCAACAATGCTTGATCCTTGAAATACTATCAGGGGTTCAAACAGCAACCGCCAATCACCCACCATTCACCTGTTTTTCATTTGCTGATTCAAGACCCACCTCGCCGGAATACTGACAATGATGATCAACAAATTGCATTGCCAGATTTTTTTTCTGATTAATTATCAGCGGACCCTGCATATTAAGCTGTAATAGTTTGTTCCCAGCCTGCATGGCAGCCAGGACAAAAATTTTCACATCATCTTCATCTTCAATGCCGATTTCATCAGCTTCTTCCCGGGAAATCTCCAACATATAATCGGGATATGCCAAATGAGGGTCAATCAGCGGAAAAGCCAGTTCCGGACGTTCCAGAGACTGCAACCAGACAAACGGCCCCTGACTGTGCTGGTGAATGATAATATACTTGCTCAGATTTGTAAAGCCAAACAACCCACCCTTAATCCAGATTTCTTGTCCTTCACTGATTTCTATATCACCAAAACGACTGGTAGAATACTGCAATGAACCCTCCCTGGAAACCATGTAATTTTCCATCCGGAAATGAATGTTTCCGGATGAGCTGCTAGCTTTCAGCCTTCAGCTCTCAGCTTAACCGGTTGTTTTTTCAATATTTCACTGAAAGCTGACTGCTGATCGCTGATAGCGTTCATCAGGAAATGAATGTTTCCAGATGAACACTATGTAAGATAATCAAGAATCGTGGTGGAATATATCCTGGCCGAAGCCGCCAAAGTCGCCTCATAGGCATTCTGGGCCGAGTTGTAATTCATGATCGCTTCCGTAATATCAACTTCCTTAATATCAGCGATAAACGATTTAAGATCGATGGTCCGCTGTTCATAGGTATTGACGGAACGATCAATATGATTCATCCGGGCACCCACGGTGGCCAACTGCCCCTCAAAATAGGCCAGGTAGCGCTGAACTTCCAACAATCTGCCACTATTAACGGTTGACGCCTGATGCGTATCCACACCATCATTAACTTCAAGTCCCAGGGTTGAGGAAAGGACAACAGCATTATTTTCCTGGAGGCCGAATTCAGCCGCGGAAGAAAAAGTGATAGTACCGTTGTTGCTGTTGTAGACTGTATGATCTTCAGCTCCAGGAGGGACGGCGTTAATAGAATCATAGGCAACCGGCGGACCGACTTCATATGCACCGGCATGATACACCGTGGTTTCAGGATCAGCACCGCCAGAAGCATTCCCCCCCAGTCC
>JAYEKE010000215.1:6157-7821 GCA_034660915.1 Pseudomonadota bacterium | reverse complement strand
TGCCCTGGACTGGGTAGATAAAATTTTTCAAAAAGTCGATATTCTGAAATCTTCTCCAGAACTTGGCAGGGTTGTAGCGGAAATCAGAAGAAAAGATGTCAGAGAACTTATATTTGGCAATTATCGCATCATCTACCGTGTAGAAAAAACAAGTATTTCCATTCTCACCGTTAGACATGGCAAACAGATTTTACCAGTGGAAGAAATTGAAGAAATGCAGGTATAACAATGCAAATTCAGAACCGACCCTTAAACGCGGGGCGAGTTTTCGATTAAAATCAGGTTCGTCCGCCGCGCTTAAAAGCGGCTGATTCGCGGCGTTGGGTGTAAGGAAAGGGTGTAAGAAAATGAGCCGTAAAAAAATAACGATGCAAATTGTCTTTCTCGCTATTTTCTTTGTGTCAGCCGGTGCGGCGGTACTGTTGAATTACCGCAATTTTGAGCAAAAAAGAGACGGCCATTATGCCCGGCTGCAAGACCAGCTGAGCACCGCCTACGGCCTGACTACTTTTGCCAACCAGGAACTTGCCCGTATTGCCTTTAAATCCTTCATAAACCAGCCTGAGATTCTGGAGCTTTACAAACAGGCGAATTCAACCGATGAAGATGTCCGCAGTGCCGTCCGCGAGCAACTATTGAAGAAATTAGGCCCGCTCTATGAACGGCTGCAACTGCGAAACGTGAGCCAACTTCATTTTCACCTGCCCAACGGCGAGAGCTTTTTGCGCTTTCACCGCCCGGAAAAATATGGCGACAGTCTGAAGGGCCTGCGTTATTCCGTGGATAAAGCCAACCGAGAGCTGGTTGAGGTCAGCGGCTTTGAGGAGGGGCGTGTAATGAACAGCTTTAGAAACGTCTTTCCCCTCGTGTATAACGGAAAACATCTCGGCAGTGTGGAGATCAGCATGGGCTTTGACGCCATTCGTCGGCGGATGGAGCAGCAGTTTCCCGACAAGTACGCTTTTATCATTCAGCGTCATCTCGTTGAAGACAAGGTTTTTGCCGATGAGCAAATAAACTACCAGCCAGGCGACTTAAGCGATGATTACCTGTACGAACGGCATTATGCCGTAGGCGATACGCTGCAAGCCATCAATGCCGTTCTGAAACCAAAAATACAGGAGAGGCTCAAGGCCGGCGAAGGCTTTGCGGTCGAGGCCAAAGCGTTCAACGCGGCGCGGCTGGTGGTTTTTTTTCCGGTTAAAAACACGCAGGGCCAACAGGCGGCGTATATCGTCTCTTACAACGATGACGCCACCATCAGCGGCTATTATTTAGAATTTGTCATCACGCTGGCGGCATCCATCGCCGGTATTTTGGTTATAGTAGTCCTGTTGTATTTATTGACCAACGCGCTGCGCCGTCTCCGGGCGGAAAAGACAGCCCTGCAAGCCAATGAAGAACGCCTGGAACTGGTCTTGAAAGGGGCAGAGCTGGGACTGTGGGACTGGCGCATCCCCACCGGCGAGGTGGTGTTCAACGAGCGCTGGGCGCAGATGCTGGGGTACGCACCGGATGAAATTGAGCCGAATGTGAGCAGCTGGGAGAAACTGATGCACCCGGATGAAATTGAGACCGTGATGGCAGCTTTAACCGACCATCTGGAAGGGCGCAGTCCTGTCTACCAGACAGAACATCGCCTGCGGGCCAAATCCGGAGAGTGG
>JAYEKE010000215.1:0-6057 GCA_034660915.1 Pseudomonadota bacterium | reverse complement strand
ACCGACCGCAAGCAGGCGGAGGAAGCGCTTAAAAAAGAAAAAGTGTTTTCCGAAAAAATTGTGGAAAACGCCAAGGCAATTATTGTAGGACTTGACAAAGATCACATCATCAGAATTTTTAATCGGGGAGCAGAACAGATTACCGGATATACAAAAGAAGAGGTCATCGGGAAGGACTGGTTCAAAATATTTTTTCCAAAAGAGATGCTGGATGAAATGAATAAAGTATGGAAAGATTCCTGGGGAGTTAAATCACATTCCTACATAAATCCAATTCTTTCTAAAACGGGCGAAGAGAAAATAGTTTCCTGGCAAATGACGGGAATCTATGATGGTGATGATGTATCAAAACATCTATTACTTTCAATTGGCGAGGACATTACCGACCGCAAGCAGGCGGAGGAGCAACTGCAAAATGAGCGGGAAAAGCTCTTTGTTACCCTGCGCTCCATCGGCGACGGGGTCATCACCACCGATACCGACGGCCGGGTTACCTTCATGAATGGTATCGCGGAAGAACTGACCGGCTGGAGCCAGGGGGAGGCTGCCGGTCGGCCTTTGTCGGAAGTCTTCCATATCATCAACGAAAAAACCGGCGTTCCCGGCGAGAACCCGGTGACAAAGGTACTGAAGATAGGCAAAATCATCGGTCTGGCAAACCATACCGCCTTGATCGCCAGAGACGGCACCCAGCGAAGCATTGCCGACAGCGCCGCCCCGATTCATAGTTCGGCACAAGGAAAAATCCTCGGCGTGGTGCTGGTCTTCCGTGATGTGACCGACAAGAAAAAGAGGGAAGAGGAGTTGTTAAAAATCAAAAAGCTGGAATCGGTGGGCGTCCTTGCCGGCGGCATTGCCCACGATTTCAATAACATTCTTACCGCCATCCTTGGCAACATCAGCCTGGCCGACATGTATATTGAAAAAGAAAATAAAGCCCATTTACGATTAAAAGAAGCGGAAAAGGCCTCTTTGCGGGCCAAGGATTTGACCCAGCAGCTGCTGACCTTCTCCAAGGGCGGCGATCCGGTCAGAGAAACCACCTCCATCACCCAGGTTATCACCGATTCAGCGGATTTTGTCCTTCACGGCAGTAATGTCCTATGCCGTTACGCTATCCCGGAAGATTTATGGCTGGTGGATATTGATACCGGGCAGATGAGCCAGGTTATTCAGAATCTGGTGATTAACGCCCGGCACGCCATGCCGGAAGGGGGTGAAATCAATATTTCCGGGGAGAATATTGCGGACATTACAAAGGAAACAGGCTTAAGCCTGCCGGAAGAGAAATACATTAAAATAACCATTGCCGATACCGGCGGCGGCATCCCGGAAAAATATCTTGATAAAATCTTTGACCCCTATTTTTCCACCAAACAGCAGGGAAGCGGCCTCGGTCTGGCAGTGACCCACTCCATCATCAACAAGCATGACGGCCATATTTTCGTGCGCTCAAAATCAGGCGAAGGCACGACCTTTATCATCTATCTGCCCGCTGCCGCCGAACAGATATCCCGTGATGCAGGAGCAGAAGCGCAAGCGCCGGAAAAAACCGCGAGAGGCACGATACTGGTCATGGATGATGAAGAGATGATACAGAATTTGGCCAAAGCGATGCTTTCCCGTTTCGGCCATGAAGTCTTACAGGCCAAAGACGGCAGGGAAGCAATTGTAATATTCCAGGAACATCAAGGCAGTGATAACCCCGTTGATGTCATCATCATGGATTTAACCATTCCCGGTGGCATGGGCGGCAAAGAGGCCATCAAGGAAATCCTGAAAATTGACCCGGAGGCCAAGGCTATCGTCTCCAGCGGATATGCAAACGATCCGGTGATGGCGAATTACCGCCAATATGGGTTTAAAGCATCCATAGGCAAGCCTTTTAAGATGGCCCAATTGAAGGAAACAATTGACGCAGTTTTAGGGTAAAAAACACGTTACAAGGCGCTGCGCCTGACCGCTATTCCGCCGCGCTCCATACGGGCAGGTGAGCTTGGGCAGGTTATATGGCAAAACCAACACAAAAATTGTAAGGAGGTTTAAGGTGGCATTAATCCAATGGAATGACAGTTTCAGCAGAGATTGACCAACAGCATCAAAAACTGGTGTCTATGATCAATGAGCTTAATGACGCCATGAAGCAAGGAAAAGGAAAAGTAAATATTCGGGCGCGTTTTCAAAAAAGCAATAATACTCTCGCAGAGGTATAGAGAAACCAGTCATTTGCTCTCTGTGACTCCGTGTTGGTGAGAAATAAAAAAACTGGTAATTATTCAGCGTAATTTTTTTGTCTCGCGCCCGTTCGTTTCACTCACTCAAGACGCAAAGAGCGCAAAGAAAAATGACAGACGATATAGCAAATTGAACTCTTCGCGGTCTTTGCGGCTTTGCGAGAGAATTAAAAAAAATTGACTGATATAGTTGCAAGAATTTGCCAATCTATAAACAAAGTCGAATGCTTATGGTGCGGCTGTGGGTGCAGAGATGTCCTGTAAATGATTATTCCCCACTGGATTTTTGCCCATTTTCTTGAAATCGTCGGCTATATGCTGGCGATTGTCTTGATTCCCCGCATTCTCCTTGAACGGCGGCATCCCGGAGCAACCCTTGCCTGGATTCTGGCCATTGGCCTGCTTCCCTATGTGGGGGTGCCGCTTTATTTTCTCATCGGCGGCAAGCGGATTAAACGCATTGTCGAGAAAATGGAGCGGCCACCGGAAAAATACCGGGATTCTTTTTCAGTGTCAGGCGATGAAATAACCCCGTCATTGAACCGGGTTTCGGAATTGATGGTGCGGACCGGTGCTTATTTCCCGGTTGCTGGCAACCATTGCCGGGTTATTGATGATGGGGTTGAAGCTTATCAAGTGCTCACTGAGCTTATCGAAGAGGCTGAAATTTCTATTGAAATTATCACCTTTATTCTTGGCCGCGATGATGTCGGTAGAAGATTGGTGACTCTGCTGGCTCGTAAAGCACGCCAGGGAGTAAAGGTCAAGTTGCTGCTTGATGCCCTGGGGTGTTTTTTGACCAAAGGTCGATTTGTGCAGCCCCTTCGAGATGCCGGCGGCCAGGTGGGGATTTTTTTACCCCTGTTGATGGTGCGGAGTCGGTGGGCGGCCAATTTGCGCAACCATCGTAAAATGGTGATTATTGATGGCTGTCAGGCTGTGGTCGGCGGTATGAACCTGGCAAAGAATTATCTTGGTCCGGCCAGTTATGAAAAACGCTGGATGGATATGGTGTTATTGTTCAGGGGGGTGGCTGTTGGTCATCTTCGCAATGTTTTCCGGCATGACTGGGCCTATGCCACCGGGGAAAAGTTTAAGCGGGTCGAACCGGAATATCCTTCAACTTATGATCATGATTTTGACAGTATTGTTCAGGTTGTTGCTGATGGTCCGTCGTATGCAAACCGTCGGCCGCTCTATTCCGGGATTCTGGCTGCCCTGCACCAGGCTGAAAAGAGTATCTGGGTGGTCAGTCCCTATTTTGTTCCAGATGAGCCCCTGTCTGCCGCGCTGGAACTGGCAGCCCGTATGGGTCTGGAAGTTCGTATAATTATGCCGGAGCGTTCCAACCATCCCCTGGTTGATCTGGCCGGGAACTCTTTTCTGCCGGACTTGATTGATGCCGGGGTGCAATTATACCGCTATCAACCGGGGATGATCCATGCGAAGCTGATCGTTATCGATGGCCGTCTGGCAGTGGTGGGGACCGCCAATATGGATATTCGCAGTTTCCAGCTTAATTTTGAGCTGGCGTTGTTCCTTTATTCCGCGGTAGATGTACGTCAAGTAGTATCCGTGGTGGAGAAAATTGTTGCTGACTCCCGGCTGGTAAGCTCAGAGGAAATCCACCAGCGAGGCAAAGTGCGGGAATTTGTCGAGGATATATGCCGGATATTTTCACCGGTTCTGTAGAATATATATGGAGAGGAAGGGGTAATCTGAGTGACTGAACATAAAGGAGTTTACGTGGTACTTTATTGTTGTCGGCGATTTATTTCGTTATGGTTATTGACTGTAATTTTGAGTGTTGTTTTCTGTTGTTTCCCCATGACTGCCTCTTGTAAAGCGGGCAGCGGCCAGAAAAAAATCCTGAGCCGGATAAAAGCAGTTTTTGAGCAACCTGGTTTATGGCAAGGGGATTTTGTGCAGGAGGCCCATCTGCCTGATGTTGAAGAACCGGTAATTTCCCGGGGGAAAGTCTATTTTAAAATTCCTGATTGCATGCGCTGGGAGTTTAAGGAACCGGATGCCCAGCTGCTGGTTTCTGATGGTAAGAGGCTTTGGTTTTATGACGCGTCTCTGCAACAAGTCATGATTGGCGAGGTGGCTCAGGTGACGGAAGCCCGGCTGATGATGCATTTGTTAACAAATTTGGAGAAGTTGCAGGATGACTATCAGGTAGCAGTATCCGAATCTGGCGATGATCCCATTGTCAGGGTTTCCCTGGTGCCCCGGGCGGCAGAAGGTGAGGGGCGACCGTTTACAACCTTGCAGCTTTTTTTTGATAAACAGACATTGAAACTGGTCAAAAGTCAGCTTACGGATCTTTTTGCCAATGAGATAATTATCAGTTATTCCTGGAAACCGCCGACCGAAAACAAACTACCGGCGGGGTTTTTCAGTTTTGTACCACCGCCTGGGACTGAGATTGTGCCTCTGGCGCAATAAATACTGCTATTTCTTACTATCTCAACTTTCTGACTTACATTGTCAGACATACATTACAGGATGTTCGGGCTTGGCTCATAGCCTGTCGGCGTGCGGCACGCACAGGCAGGCCATGGACGGCCGGCGAGAATGAGCGAGAGCCATGCCGGAACATCCATGAAAATTTCTTTCAGCTGTTTTTAGAATAACTCAGAAAGTTGAGTTGCTATGAGTTCCTTCTTGCTGATTGTGTTTTTTTCGCTGTTGCTTGTTCTTTTGAGCTGTGATTCTGCCTGGGCCTGGGGGCCGGCAACCCACCTGGAACTGGCCCGGGAACTGCTGGCCGGCAAAAATCTTTTGCCCCTGCAGGTTGCGGCTAATCTGGCCAATTATCCCTATGATTTCCTCTATGGCAATATTGCCGCGGACATGGTGGTCGGGAAAAAATTCGTTGATCCATTGCGCCATTGCCATACCTGGCCGGTTGCCTTTGAATTACAGGACCGGGTTCGTTCTCCGGCCCAGCAGGCTTTTGTCTACGGATACCTTGCCCATCTGGCAGCGGACATTGTCGCCCATAATTCATTTGTACCGAGCAAAATTGTCCAGTATTACCACCAGAAAGGTGCCCTTCATCTGTATTGGGAAATGCGATTTGAGGTTTCGGTCCGCCATAAATTGTGGCAGTATGCCCATCTGATCAGCAGGCGTTCACGTTGGGAAAATGATCCTCTCCTGGCCCGGGGCATAACCCCAACCATTTTTTCTTTTCCGGTCAACCGGCGGATTTTTAATACGGTACTTTTATTGAATCGGACCAGACGTTGGCAGAAACTGCTTCTCCGACTTGATAAATCTCCTCATTACGCGCTGTCCGGTGATGATGTCCTGTATTTTAAAAAGAAATCGCTGGCTAATATGTTGGAAATATTGCGAAATCTCAAAGATTCATCTCTGTGCGCCAAAGATCCCCGTGGCCAGCGAAACCTGGCCCGGGCAAAAAAGATCGGCCGTCGCTTGCGTCGCCAAAGATCATCTACTCTGACTTCGGGGCAACTGCAGGAGTATATACAGCCGTTTTTATTTTGAAACCATCCTTTATCACCATTGCCTGCCTTGGTGATTCCATTACTAATGGCTTCGGGGTTCGCCGTCCCTGGCGGCGGGTTATGCAAAACCTGCTGCGGGAGCGATACCCTGAAATCAGCTTCAAGGTGCTGAATGCCGGGGTTGATGGAGACACCTTGTTTGGCGGTCGGCGACGCCTGCGGCGTGATGTGTTGCGCTATACACCAGATCTGATAACCATTGCATTTGGTTTGAATGACCTGTATATGGGAGTGCCATTAGCGGAGTTCAGCCGGAATCTTAATGAGATGGTTGAAAAGATCAAGCA
>JAYEKE010000214.1 GCA_034660915.1 Pseudomonadota bacterium | reverse complement strand
AATTTTCTGACCCTCATTAGTTAAATTTTCCAGCTCTCGTTCAGCTGTTTTTTTACGCAGAACATAACCGATTCCCAGGCCGGCAATCATGGCCATCAGAACCGCAACAATCAGACTAAGGTACATATCCATATTTTCACCCTTTCTATTTTCCCCGACAAAAGGAAATCCAAAGAATAATTAATATTCAACTTAAAACCACCATTTTCAGACAAACACTTGCGGCCATCAACTTTCAGCAATCCGCTGGAACTGTGAATCAATAAATCTCAACTTTCTGACTTGCATTGCCAAAAAATATATTGCCGGATGTTCGGGCTTGGCTCATAGCCTGTCTGCCGACAGGCAGGCGGTATTGGCCGCCTGGGTGGGGACAGTTTTCAAAACTGTCCCCCATTGTGATTCGCGGTGGACGCCCGGGGACATTGCTTTAGCGCGCCCCACAGCCGGCCTGTCTGCGTGCGGCACGCACAGGCAGGCCATGGACGGCCGGCGAGAATGAGCGAGAGCCATGCCGGAACATCCCTGGAAATGTCCTTCAACTATTTGTAGAATAACTCAGAAAGTTGAGAATAAATGTTTCAGTTGAGTACCAACAGCTGTTTACTGGCAACTGACAAACAGCCAATGCATTTTTCACGAATCTGGGGAAATTATAAATCCAGGAGGAAAATAAAGAGGAATCGCACCGCAAACAACGATGGATCAAGGAAAGGTCAATCAGAAAAGTCAGGAAAAGTTTCTATTACAATGGGAATAGTATCCACTAAAGGCTCATAATACCCCGGCAGAAACATATCGACTGAACATCGCTAGACGATGGACTGAAAAATCCCACAAAACCATAGAACCATTTCTATTCAGTCGGTTAGCATTGATAGGACTTTCGGGATAAAACAAGGAAGGCCGCCGAGTTATTCGGCAACCGCCGACAAAAAAAGCACTTAATACCAATCCACTGATGATAACAGTCATCCGGCTTCTGCTCCTGTAATTTTCATCCCTGACATTTCATCATGCAACCACCAGGCTGCTATCAGCCTGCTGTTAATACTTTCAGCTTCTCTCTATTATAACCTCCAAGACTTGCAAAATCGCCCCAGAGTCTTAAAGCTAAATTTATAAAGACTTAAAGTTAAGCTATTAGCAGTTAGCCATTAGCGCTTAGCGCTTAGCTTTAAGAAATCAGTACTTTGCCTTAATTTCAATCAATACCCAATGGGTTAAAATCTTATGGTAAGCATTCGACTTTGTTTATAAATTGGCAAATTCCTGGACCTAATATCCGTCAATTTTTTTAATTCTCGCGCCAAGCCGCAAAGACCGCGAAGAGTTCAACTTGCTATATCGTCTGTCGTTTTTCATTGCGCCTTTGCGTCTTGAGTGAGTGAAGCGAACGGGCGCGAGACAAAAAAATTAGGCTGACGCGGAATCACAGAGAGCAAATAACTGGTTTCTCTATACCTCTGTGAGAGTATTATTGCTTTTTTGAAAACGTGCCCGAATATTTACATCTTAATGGCATCTAATGCCTTGTAATAATTAAACTAATACCTAATCGCTCAATTTAGAAAGGGGTTAAACGCCCCCATGGTTACCGTGTAGCCGCTTCTTTTGAACCTTAAGTAGCAGTTGAGGCAGTTGATTATCCCTTCAGGCTTCCCTGCAAGCAGGGCATGCACACCAGAATAAAGTCTCCGCCTACGTCATAAGGTGTTGGCTCAAAAAAATTCGACTATCACGCATAACACAGGGGCCGTTCGTCTTAAATCAAACAGGAAATCTTCGATTCAACTCTTCTAATCGCTTAGTCATGGAATCCAGCTCTAATTTAAGCTGCAGATACTCACCAGTCACATTCATCAAGGTCAAAACCATCAAGTTAACCGTGCTGATGGTTTGAGATTTTCGTCCCAGTAAATCAAGCTGCTCATTAACCATCCCGGCAACTGACTTAACATGATCTTCATCAGAATCTGTTCTGATGATATATTCCTGCCCTTTGATACTAACTGTAACACTCTTCTTTTCCATTATCCGAAGATGCGCTCCTTTTTACAGACAGGCCAAAGCAGGGAGAAACTAAGCAGTTATTTATTAGTTAGGTTCATCCGCAGACAATAAAGGCGTATCGGGAACAGGTGAATTAAAATCAGGGAATTTCCGCAACAACTGGTCTATCCTGCTCTCCACATCAGCAAGCAAAATATCTTTGCTCTTCAGCATTTCTTCCAACTGTCGCACTTTATCCTGATGGGAACCAAGTGTTTCCTCCAGTTCCCTGTTTTTTTCACTCATCCCCTTATATTTCTCCAACAGCAATGCTACCTGCTCTTCAAGAAAATTGAGTTGTTCCAATCCACTATTCAATTTCCGGCTCCTGTATTTAATAAGTATATCTGACGTTCAGAAATCCAGGATTGCTTCTATCTCGGCAATCCTCTTCACAATCCGGTCCCGTTCATCAACCTTTAGATCTTCACGCTCAACCTTTTTGCATAACTGATACAATTGCATTTCCAGCGAATATTCGCGACAGCCATACTTTTTGCCGTGAACTGCCTCTCCTTCTTGTTGATAGCCATTCTGACCATAGTCGCCCATTCGTACCGACACCGTCCTACTGCTGGTAATACCTGTTACTCTATTCGTCCAAAATTCGACAAAGTTTACAAGCTATCAAAATCTTCGCCCATATCTTGAGATAAATCTACCACATGGAGGTAAAGTCTGTCAATATTTATCCCCGACTAAATCGGTAAATTTACCCTGCCAGCTATCCCGCGCCGCAAATGAAGTAGAAATCTGCTGTAAAACCTGAAGTTTATTCCTGGCCCAGGATGGAGCCACAAAGACATCACGATATCCCTCCGCTGTCAGCCGCTGCACCACCACTTCAGGTGGCATCTTCTCCAAAAACCTGGCCACCAGTCGCGCATATTCTTCCTTGGTCATCAGCGAGAAAAGTCCGGCCTTATAATCATCATATAAAGATGTTCCTTTCAGCACCAGTAACGAATGGATTTTAATCCCTTTTATCGGCAATTGTGCCACATAATCAGCTGTTTCCAGCATCATTTCAGGGGTTTCACCCGGCAGCCCGAGAATAACATGCACACAAAGGTTAACTCCACACCCGGCTGCCATCCGCACTGCCTCCTCAAACGATTGCAAACCATGCCCCCGGTTAATCCTGAGTAGGGTTTGTTCATGCATGGACTGCAAACCATATTCAAGCCATACTTCCTTGTTTTTGGCATAAGCAGCCAGCAAATCAACCGCTTCCGGGGTAATGGCATCGGGGCGGGTACCTATCGCCAACCCGACCACATCGGAAACTGACAAGGCTTCATCATACAAACTACGCAGCCGTTTTAATGGCGCGTAGGTGTTCGTACCGGTCTGGAAATAGGCAATAAATTTTCTGGCCTTTCTTAACCTGACATAAAGTGTTTTACCATATTCCAGTTGTTTTGTAATTGATGGAAGCTGTCCCTGTTGTCGCAACAGTGAACCTCGACCATCACAATAAGTACATCCACCAGTAGTACAATTTCCATCACGACTGGGACAGGTAAAACCGGCATCCAACGAAATTTTGTATACCCGGTCATGAAAACGGTTAAAAAAATAACTTTTCAGATCATAGAAACGCTTACCTGAAACCCATAGAGGATGATAAAGGAAGACATCCTTCATCAACTTACATCCTCGGTCCTGGCAATTTTTAAGGGTGGATTGAGCAATGCATTCTTAATTATTTCAGCCGCCACATAAGAAGAGCTGATCGTCCGTTTTTCCCCATGAACCAGCACAATGGCAACCGCAACCTTGCGCTCACCACTTTCACCATAACCGGCAAACCATTCACACCGCCCCTGGCGTCCCGGCATGTCTAAAGAACCGGTTTTGCCTCCTAGAACCCAATTCCTTGAACCACGCACCTTTCGCAGGTGAGCAAATGACTTTTTAGCTGTTCCGTACCTAACGGTTGCCTGCATTAATCGTTGCAGATTCTGGACACTTTTTCCCGCGAATGGCTGAGAAATAGCTTTCAACCGGCGATAAAACAATTCAACCCCAACCTTGTTTTCTAAGCGTTCAACCAAAAACGGTCGCATCATTCGACCTTCATTGATTGGCAGAGAGGCAATCAATGCCGCATGTAATGGCGATATGGTCGTCCCGGTATTAAATCCACAGGCCTGTTCAGCCCTGGCAAAATCAGATTCCGGCACTAAAACCTTACTGGTACCTACTGGCAGATCAAATTCAATCGGAACATCGAAAAGAAATGAGCGAGCAGTTTCCATAAATTCTGCTTCTTTAAGAACTTGAATGCCAAGCTTACCAAAAAATGGATTAACACTGAGAGAAAAAGCTTTTTCCAGGGAAACAGATCGAGACTTAAATCGTTGTCTTTTCAGGCCTAATTGATGTTTGTAAAGGGTATGGAAACGGCCTGATACCGGCAGTTTTTTGCGGCTGGTAAAATCTTTTTTTTCCAGTACGGCGCCGGCGGTAACAATCTTAATTAAAGAAGCAGCGGGGAAACCCGCATAGGTACAGTAATTACCCTTGCCCTCTGCCAACATATCTGCATTGAGACTTTTATGACGGTAACTGGCCATTGCCAGGATGGCCCCGGTAGCCGGATCAAGAACCACCCCGGCGCCAACCAGGGGCGTGTAGCGACGCAACAGAACAGTTAAACGATGCTGCAAAGTTGATTCCAGACTGGTATGAACCCTTATCAGGGCATCATCTCTCGGAAAACAAAAATCAACAGGTGGCGAAGCCTGAAAAAAATATTCCGGATCAAACAATGCTGAAAGGTCTGTACAAATAACTGGATGAGCCCCGGGATCATAGTCGCCCAGGGAATAGACATTGCTGCTTACCATCACCTGAGCATGAGTCATGGCCATACGAAAACGGCTCATACCAACCAGGAGAAGACAACAGAGTAACAGCGATAACGATGCAAAACCTATTGTTCTTATCCCCGGCATTTGCAGGCGAAAACTGCCCAAACATCGCAACCGCGACAAAAAAATCAAGTAATAGCTATTTTTTAATTGCATAAAGATATTTTTAAAAGTTTATCCACATAACAAACAGTCCTTTTCTACACCTTGTCATTTTTCCCTGTCAACCTCTTAATTATGGGAAAAGTCCTTGATTCAATAGAAAAACTTACGCTATAAACAAGCGACAACTGACATTTAAATAGTTTTCATTCTTGCCAATATCCGCTATTATCAAAAAAAACTTTTAAAAAAGCCAGTAGAATTTTGCACATAACCCTGTCCCCCAACTTCCGAGGTCACCATGGACAAGCTCAAAGAAATTATCCGTGACATTGACAATTTCCCCAAAGCCGGCATTATTTTTAAAGATATCACTACACTGCTCGCCGATGCCACATCATTTCAACGGGTTATTGACCTCATGGGACACCGTTATCTGGACAAAAAAATCGACTTGGTCGTCGGGATTGAGGCCCGTGGATTCCTGACCGGGGCGGCGCTGGCCTACAAATTAAATACCGGGATTGTGCTGGTACGAAAGCCAGGAAAGCTTCCCGACAAAACCTTTCAGGAAGAATACGCCCTAGAATATGGAACTGACGCTCTTGAGATCCATCAGGATGCCATCAAAGAGGGCCAGCGAATCCTGATTACCGATGATATCCTCGCTACCGGCGGCACCATTGAAGCGGTAATTAATCTTGTCAGAAAAACCAAGGCGGAAATTATAGAATGCGCTTTCCTGGCAGAACTTGAATCCCTTAAAGGCAGGGAAAGATTAGCCGGAATCCCGATTTTTTCCCTTTTATCCCTATGAGAAAAAAAGCACGCAATCTCACTTCAATAACGGCCTTTTCCCGATGAAAACTGATTGACAAAAGAGTTGAAAATAGATATATATCGGCCGCTCATTTAGCACTGGAATTACGGCGGTGTAGCTCAGGTGGTTAGAGCATACGGCTCATATCCGTAGTGCCCGGGGTTCAAGTCCCTGCACCGCCACCAAATAATGATCCGGAAATATCCGGTCAATTCTTAACCCTCAAACCTTTCAAATGGTTTGGGGGTTTTTTAAGTGGCTTAAAATATCCTTTAGGGCACCAGCATAAAAATGGTTTTTATGGGTAGCAAAAACGCTGAAATAACCTGAAAAAACAAATGCAAAAGCATCATTTTTTTGCTGTCAAAAAAATATTTTTCATATATACGCTGAGAACAATCGGGAATAATTGCCGTGACAATAAACGTTTTCGCGGTCATACTAAAGTTGCAACTCCGATGACGCGGTAAAAGCTTCAGATTACGAAACATTGAAATCACAATGAAGAAATGCAGGATTACCTCAATGACCAAAATAGCCGACAATATTTTTTTGGACCTACTATTCATATGAATATGATACCGACTTATAGTATCACCGTCAAGTTGTTTATCAAAAAACGCAGAGGGATCCAATTTTGGCAGTGACAAGACCTCAAACTTATGCCTCGACAAATGAAGATGTTCAGCGAATCTCTTGGTGTAAAATTGGTGTAAATTCAATCGACATTGATTGAACGTATTGAACTTATTGAATGAACCTGAAAACCTACTCTAAGCCACTGAAACAAGGGGAAAATATTGAAATTACAGCCGATTTAGGTTTATTGCTGAATGAGGCTCATAACCCGGAGGTCGTTGGTTTAAATCCAGCCCCCGCTACCAATAAAATTTTAAGGGCTTATTTTTTTGCGTAAGCCCTTTTTTTGTTTGATGCAAAATTGAATCAACTGGATTTTTTCTCTATAAGACAACCAGCCACAATGGTTTCAAGCTGTTCCACTAGATAGAGAGGGAGAGATAAGAGATCATATTGAACCTGTTTACGCTGTTTATTCTCCTGAATTACAGTATTAAGATGTTGTACTGAGGGAAGATTTGTGTCAATTTTTACAGCAAGGGGGGCATCTTTCGTGCCCATGAACTGGTGTAGAGATTTCAAGCTACCCGAGGCACCTGACTTCACCTCAATGGGGATGATGCTACTTCTCGTAGCTATAACAAAGTCTACCTCAGCATTGGCAGTACGCCCTTCCCGCAGCCAATAGGTCAATTCGCGATTTGCCTTATCTGAAAGCAACTCCTGTAAATGCTGACCGATAAACTGTTCGGCAATAGCCCCTTGGTTGATGAGCTTCACCTCTTCCATCTGCGAGACGGCAGGCCAATCTAAGCCGCAAATAGTATTCATCAAACCAATATCGAGAAAAAGCAATTTATAGACCTTCTCCTTAAGGTCAGCCTGGAGTGGCAGCCCCGAACAGTGACTATGGATCACTTTGCTGATGACACGAGCCATTGTCAGCAACTCGATATCATTCTTCAGTGTCACACTCTGCTCATGTGACGAAATGTTCGAATATTTAACCTTTACGCCGACATTTCTAGCGGCAAAATTAAACACATTAAGCAGGCGATTTAAATTACGTGATCCGGCATATTTTGGAAAATCATCACGATAAGTATCAATAATAGAACGATGCACCTCACTGACATCTTTATAACTACGACTCTCAGCAAAAACCGCAACGGCCTCCGGCATGCCCCCAATATAGTAATATGAACGAATCAGACTTAACAACCGCTTATGGGCAACCTCGACAATCTCCTGACCGAACTTATAGCCTAAAATAAACTCTGCAAGCTGTTCTTCCCCTATTGCCAAAAGAAATTCAGAAAATGTCATAGGTCCCATATGCAGATACTGTATCCGACCCACCGGCATAGAAAAAGTGTGATCCTTCAGGGCAAATTCCAGCAGAGAACCGGCACCAACCACTGCCAGTTCAGGCATATCCTCATAAAAATAGCGCAGGGCAACAATAGCCTCGGGGATGGCCTGAATTTCATCCAGGAACAAAAGAGTACCATGTGTGATAGAACCAATATTGGGAAGAAACTCAATTTGCTGGATAATTCTCCGCGGATCTTTACTCGAGAAAACAGATGTTAATTCCGGGTGACGTTCCAAGTTCACCGTACATATGGCAATTTGGTTTTGCTTGGCAAACATCTCAACCAAGGTCGATTTACCCACCTGTCTGGCACCCCGAATGACAAGGGGTTTGCGTCTTTTTTTATCAAACCAGGAGGAAAGAAGCTCTAGTTGTTTGCGTTGCATTGACGGCTCTCCTAATATCATAAACTGAAATACACATGCTTAATATCATAATAAGATTATCTTTTCAACTACCTCTTAAAACACATCAACAATCTTTCTACCAAGGCATTTTCTTGATTGGCAGTAGCAAGAATTCAAACCTAAAACCTTAAGATGAAGATGCTCCGTAAATCTTTTGATATCTTTCCCAGATTGCCATCATCTGTTACAGCCAGATCAGAAACCCGACCCTGTCGTTGATATGTTCTACCTCGGGAGACAATTGAACCTCCCGCCCAATCTTCAAGATCGTTCCAGGTCAAGCTGGAAATCATTTCCAATCGGCTCTTTTTTTTCGTCATTATTTTGTTACTCCTCAATGCTTTTCATCAATTCATTTGCAATACTGGAACTTTCAATGCGCATGATACTTTCCTGCGCACTTCCATAACTTAGCAGGTTGATGCTGCCATACCACACAACCTTTTGATCAATGATGGCAAATTTCTGATGAATATTGGATTTGAAAATGACATTTATCCCGTTGGCTGTTAACAGGTTTAACGTGTTTTGCAAAGAAGCTTGATCTTTCGCTGCAAAATCATCTTGCGGCCTGGTTACAGCGCTGACCCGAATATTTTTGCCGATTGAGATTTTAAGTTGTTGTATCATCTGCTGGGTGCGTCTTTTCCTGACAAACGGGCTGACGATTAAAATCTCTTTACTAGCAGTAACGATATCCTGATTAAAAACCGGCAAAAAATTTTCTTTATTGAAAATGATATCCAGGGATGAGGCCGTTATCTCTTCACTTTTGGCCTTATACCCCATTGAAGCGTACCCATTCAGCCGCTTTTGATACATTTTTTCCAGCATTTTTACCTGGATATCCACATAATCATAAATTCTCACCTCTTTTTTCGTTTCTAACAGTCGGTGGAGCCTCCCGGCATATTGTTGGAGCGTACCTTTCCAGGATATCGGCATGGCCAGAAACAGCGTATCAAGGCGGGGTTCGTTAAAACCTTCCCCGATAAAATGGCCGGTGGCCACCAGAATGAAATTTTTGTCAGCGGGGATTTCTGAGAGAAACTTGAAAAAGGTGTTGCCAAGATATTGTAAAAACCCAATAAAAACATTGACTTAATGCAGAAAAGCCTCTATGATGACTGGTAATTTCCACCAAGAAAATACCTATCAAAAACAGAGGCCTTTCATGCACCACAAGAATATCAAGTTGATGGTAAAAAAAACAACTGAAAAGAGAATTTCCCAACTGGAAACGCCTTCCTAAAAAAATGAAAAGAGAAATCTTCAGCAAAGTTATGGCCGAAGTTATTGCCGATTATGATTTTAAGCAGAAAATTACCGCTCCGGATGCAGAATTACTCGGCATAGAAAACCAGATGCCGGCCGAGGGCATTATACCACTTGAGGAAATGGCACAATACATCGATATGGTTAATAGCGATCGGATCATAAAACTCAGCAGCTATGATCGATCCTCAATATATATCAAGGATGAGGAGCTGCAATTCATTGATCAGTTAATTGATGATAACGTCATCAACTGCCTACTTTCCTATGATGGATACAGTCCTTCCATGCGGGAAATCCTTCCCAGTCAGTTATTGAAGGCTGAATTACTCAAAGCGATCAAATATCCTGAAATCAGTTACCGTAAATTCTGCACGGATGAATACCTTGGTTTGGACCGCAAGCAGAACCGTGTCTTTGTGGGTTTCCCGTTACACAAGAAAACAACCATTGACCATACACAGCTATGTAAATTCAGAACCCGTCTGACTTTTGTTCAGCAAATCAATCTCCTGGTTTACTTCCTTCACCACTTTTATAAATCCGATCTTCTTGGTGATTGTACTCTTTGCGGTGTTGATTCCACAGAGCTGGCCAATGATTGCAAAATCCCTCTGGCCAGCCTGAATATCAAAGGTAAAAAAATACGAATTTATGGCGATCTCGATTGTGACTGCGGTTCACGCCGAAACAAACGGGATAAATCAATATATGTTGTTGGTTACCGTCTGCATACACTCACGGTTATTGATGCTGGCAATGGTCAGAGCTTTCCTCTTGTTTCCCTGGTTGCACCGGCCAATCACCATGACAGTCAATTCCTGCCGTTTCTGGTAAAGCTGTCTCAGGCCATGGGTATTGATATCCAGCTGGTTACAGCCGATGAAGCCTATCATGATAAAGATGGTTCTTTGTTCAATGAAACCGGGGTTATAGTAACAACACCGCCATCATCAACAGTATCAACCCCTGACAATGTCACCGCCAGAACCGGCGAAGTTTTTTGCCATGGTGAATGTTCTATTCCCATGCAGCATGTAGGCAGCGATGGTCAGGAACATGAATTCAAATGTAGTGCCAACCCGGGAGAATGTCCGTATTCTGACAATTGTCCCCAGTATCGCTTTATGCCAATGGATGGTGGCTTGTTTCAACGTATACCGTTCACAAGTAAAGGAATCGAAGATACTCATGAAATTCGCAAAAACTGTGAACGCCCTTTCAATCTACTCAAAAACCAGGTTGGACTTGAAAAAATAAGAGTCCGTAGCCAGCATGCCACGATGTCCAGGTGTACATTCAGTACCATTGCTGTTTTATTGATAAAAATGGCTGGTAAGCGAAAAAGGGAAAAAGTTGTAAAAGAACAACCGTTCATCTTTGATGATGTTGCCAATATGTAAAAAGATTAAATCCAAAACCAACAGTAGCCACAGCTTTTTGAGTTTGTGGTCGTTTCAGCTCTTCATATACAAGAGGCTGACCCCCCAAATATGGGATAAAAGTCAGCAAAAAAACTTTAGCGGGTTAACCCACGACTGGAAAAACCAAAAAGCACATGAAAAACAGGTCATTTTATGGCTAAAAAATATTTATATCTGTCTAAAACTGGATACTTTTCAACACCTTTAAGAAGGCCGAAATATTTGCGGGTCGACGGTCTTATTTATCACTTCCCCACCTTCTTTCAAAAAGGCTTTTAGGTCTTTTTGCTTAGTTATTGTTTGTTTTTTTTGACTTAAATCAATCACTGATTAGTGATTTTCTGATAGACAATCATTCTAAAAACCGTCGATACTTTAAGTTTTGACATTAACCATACCGTAAAAATACCACGAGGCTACCCTCATGCGAAAAACCCGCCACACCCGGATCGTGCAATGGCTACACAAATATTGCGCTCTCCTGGGCCTGTTTTTCTTTACCTGGATGGCCTTGAGCGGTATCATCTTAAATCACCCTCAATTACTAAAAAAGTACTCCCTACCCAACCAGATAATGCCGGCCAACTATCAATACCGCAACTGGAACCGAATGAGCTGGCGGGATGCAGTGTTTTCCGCCAGCCACGAAAATATTCTCTATGTCGGCGGCAAAGAGGGGGTCTGGAAAAGTTTAAATCAAGGGAAAAGCTTCCAGCCTTTGACCGCAGGTTTCCCCGCTGCTACCTACGAAAGAGACACCTTAAGCCTCCTGTTAGCCATAAACCAAGAACAGGAGACCCTTTACGCCGGCACCAGATCAGGCCTCTTTTACCAATCAGATGAGAGCTGGCAGCGAGTCGATCATCCCATACTCAGAGATCAGGCGGTGGTGGAACTTCTGCAAATCGACAATCGCATCCTGGCCTTTACTGATAGCGCTATCTATCAAGCCGACACGACCGTTAAGCCCCCCACTTTTACCCCACTGGCCTTACCCCGAAACCTTGATAAAACCCCGACAGTGCCTCTCTTCCGCTGGCTTTTAAAGGTTCACGACGGCTCGATCATCGGCCTTCCCGGCCGCCTTTTGGCCGACTTTATCGGCCTGACACTCTTTTTCCTCTGTCTCTCCGGAGTGATTATCTGGTACGTAATCCAACGCAAAAAACGGCACCGTTCGACTTTTCTTTCTGGAAAACTTTTTGCATTCAATTATCGCTGGCATCTGAAAATCGGCATCTTTAGCGCTCTATTCATTACAACTATCGCATTAAGTGGCGCTCTTGTCCGACCTCCTCTCTTGATTGCCATTATTCGTCTGGCAGTACCCGCCAGCCTTATGCCTGATGCCGATTCCAAAAACCCCTGGGCTGGCCAAATCCAGAAAGCAGCCTACCTAAAAGGCAAAAAAGAACTTATTATCGCCAGCAAGCAGGGACTTTTCAGGGGCCCAATCGACAGCACCACTCCCTTCACAAAAATACCTGCGGCCTTACCGATCCATGGGATGGGAGCTATGGTTTTTGAAGCGCTAGACGACTACAACCTGCTCATCGGATCATTCAGCGGACTCTATATCTGGGATACCAAGCAACAGACAATAATGCAGCTCAAAAGTAAAGCAACTAGAGGAAACCCCAACTGGGGCAAATCTATCATGGTCACTGGAGCTGCCGTTTATCAGGGCCGTCCCCTGCTGGTTGCAGATTATAATGACGGACTTAAACCATTACGTCGGCGCCCGCAGGCAAACCCCACCATGCCGGATGAGATCAGATCCAAAAGCCGCATTGCCTTATGGAATGCCCTCTTCGAACTCCACAATGGTCGCATCTTCGAACAATTTATTGGTCTTTTATATTGGCTGATTATTCCCCTGGGTGGCATCTTACTCCTCATTACCACCTTGAGCGGTACTATCAATTTATTAAGGCGGAATCACCGAAAAGCGCCTCGACAAAAAGGAACACCATAAAAAATCCGCCTCAATTTGTTCAAATTGTGGTGTTCCTCTGCGTTGAACATACCCAGTCAATAATAATGACAAAAAGGAACGGGTCCAAACCATAAAAAAACCCCACCCCCACTAAGAATAGTAGCGGGAGTGAGGCTTTTAAATTTTCAAAAATACTGAACGGCACAACTTCAAGAATCTGTAAATTTTCCATCAGGCCAACCTATACAAACAAGACCCGATAAAAGTATCTGTTGTTACTAATCTTCGCCTCTGTCATACCAATCGTGCTCAGTGACAAAGAGACAACCATCACTAATCATCTGGGTCAATACCCTTTTTCTACATAAAAAAAGTCCCCTCTCCACGCCAATTAAATATTTAACCATACCCTGAGGTGGACCATCAATTAGCGACCACAAGATATTTCCTTAAAGAATAAATCGTTAATGCACCTGATACCATGCGATAAATCACAATACATGATTGCAAATAATATTCATCACCAGCATCTTTCAGAGTCTAACACCGGTGATTTTTTTCAGAACCTATTGACCAACAGGAAAGTAATGTCTAGGCTTGGAACCAGTAATATCAGTTAAAATCAAAAAGTGGCTAAACTGATCGAAATATGATATTTTGGGGATACATAAATCATAGGAATCCGATCTCGTCTTAAGGTAGACTTGAATCACCCCCGGGAGAAAGCAGTCTACAAACAAATAACTTGACCCTACTTCGATATAACCAACTTATGAACCCACCTCACATCACTTTTCACGGCAGCGATGTCGTTCCGTCTTCTCCTGAAGAGGCTTTTTTTCATGTCATTCCCGTACCTTATGAGAAAACCGTCTCTTATCGGGGCGGCACCAAAAATGGGCCGCAAGCCATCCTCGAGGCTTCCTGCCAGTTGGAGCTTTTTGACGGTCGAAGTATCCCGGCTGAGCACGGCATCAGCACAAAATCACCGGTCGATTGTCAAGGAACTGATGAAGTGGTCCTTGGCCGCATCACAGCAGCGGTGGAAAGTTCCCTGCAATATCCTTGTGTTCCTGTAATTTTGGGAGGTGAGCACACCATTACCCTGGCCACGGCCAGGGCTCTGGAAAAAAAGTATACTGAATTCGGAGTCATCCAGTTTGATGCTCATGCGGATCTGCGTAACAGTTACCAGGAAACAAACTTGAGCCATGCCTGTGTCATGAAAAGGCTGTACGATGAAAATATCCCTTTTTTTCAGATCGGAACACGAAGTTACTCGTATGATGAACATCTTTTTCGCCTGGAACATAAGATCCCCTATGCCGATGCTGAAGCCATATTCAGGAAGGGTATCAACACCGTGCGTTTCCCGGCTGATTTTCCAGAAAAGATTTTTATAACCTTCGATATCGACTGTTTTGATCCATCACTGATACCAGCCACCGGCACCCCCGTGCCGGGAGGTCTGACCTGGTATCAGGTCATCTGGTTGCTGGAGAAAATTTTTTGCGAACGCGTCTGCATTGGTTTTGACGTCGTTGAACTGGCCCCGCTTGAAACCCTGCATAGCTCTTCATTTACAGCTGCTCAACTGGTCTACAACATGATGGGTTTTCTGACCCGCAGCGATATTAACCAAAAGTTTTGGCAATCAACACAAACAGAGTGACAAACCATAGATTCCCCCGGCAAGTCCATCCTTTTATCGCAGAAAAAATACCCCCTGAATTCTCAAGTTTTACCCTTTCCATGCCGATAACCACTTAAGCTTGTCCCTCTTCAGCTAAAATACCATTAATTCATTAGTGCCTTACAGGTCGTTTTCTGGTTAAAAAAACAAGAAAATGTTAAGTGCTTCACGGGTTCTTTGCCGTCAGGCAAAGGTTCCGATGAAGAAACTTATGCAAGGCTCTGATAAGAGTACTTATTTGCGGGCGTGCTAATTAAATTTTGGTTGCGGATATCAAGCCCGCATCAGCCACTCCCGGACGGAGGATCGTCACCATGAGTGTTTTTGTTATTGACCACAATGCCGAATCTACCGAATATATCTCTCAGATTATCAGCTCCCTCGGACTCGCTCCAAAGCCGATTAAATCCATGGCCTCCCTGGTTACCACCTTACAGCAGGAAACTCCGAGACTGATTATTGCTGAGGCCCTGCTCCCCGGCTACGATGACTTTATTATCCTGCAATATATCAATGACCAGAACCAGAAAGAACTTAAAGATATTCCGGTCATTGTCACTACTAGTCGTTCAAAAAGAGAAGATATTCTCAAAGCCCGACAACTTGGAGCTAAAGGGTTTTTGATTAAACCCTTCGACAAAAAATCATTAATCCAGCAAATCAAACTGGCCCTGAAAATCAAAGACCTGAATCCGACAAAAATAGCAGCTAAAGGCGGACATGCTGGAAGCACACGTCGCCAGCAACAACAGAAAATCTCCCTGAACAGCATCAATACAGAACGTCTTAAAAGCCGGATCATGCAGAAAATAGAATCTATTCCTTCATTACCGGCCATTGTCTACAAGGTGATGCAGTTAATCAATAATGAAAACTCCAATGCGGCCGATTTTGAAAACCTGATTGTCAAAGACCAGGCCCTTACCGCCCGGATGCTGCGGATGGTCAACTCTTCTTTTTTCAGCCTATCCCGCAAAGTTAATTCAATTTCCGATGCGGTGGTTTACCTGGGACACAATACCATCAAAAGCCTGGTACTGGGTGCTTCGACCTCAAACCTGTTTAAAAAAAGTCTCAAGGTTTATGGCTATCAGAAGGAAGGCCTGTGGCAACATGCAAACCTGGTGGCAGCCCTGGCCCGTTATCTGGCTAAATCCGCCAATTTGACGCCGGCAGAAATCGAGAATTGCTACGTATCCGGCTTATTACATGATATTGGCAAACTCATTCTTGGACCTTTTGTGGAGCAATTCTCCGATCGTTTTGCCTCCGCCATGGCAGCAAATAAACCCCTGTCTCAGGCTGAGAAAGAGATACTTGGTTTTGATCACGGGGAAATAGGAGGGCTCCTGTTAACAAACTGGAAGCTGCCAACAAACCTGGTTGAATCAGTTGCCCTGCATCATTTTCCGGAAAATGCCACGGTTAATCCCAGGGAAACACTGGTCATTTCTCTGGCCAACAACCTCAGCAATCGATTGGGCTTTGCCCTTGAACAGCCGGTAGAAAGACTGAGCCAGGAGCAAAGAGAGAAAGCGTATAAAATGCTCAGCTTACCGCCAGACTGGGAAGAACAGCACCATGATGAAATCATCACCCTTGCTGATCAAATCATGGAATTAATCGACAAGCTCTAAAATCATCACAATAATTGGGGCCATTGGCAGCGGAATTAAATTTATTACAGTACGCACCGCTATCAATGAAGAAGTAAAAGAATACATAAAGGGAGAAGCTGAATGAAGGGATCGATTCAACAGGCAGTCATAGAAATTCATGCCTCCATGGATTCTGAAGAAATATACCTGGCCATGAGCAGGCAACTGGCCGAGCGATTCGATATTCAGGCCTTTTCCATCTTTCTTTTCAATAATGACAGCCAGCAATACAACCTTGATTTTTCAACCACCATTGACCGCAGTTACTGGGATGAAATCTTTTTCGACCGTGAAGATGTAGCTTTTGACTATTTTTCCGGGCAGCAACCCCTTAACATCCCCTCGCAGCTAACCTGGTTTGGTAATGAATTTGATGTCTATTGGGTAAATTTGCTGCTGCGGGATAAAGAAGTGGCCATAGCTTTTGTGGCCCATGAGTACCTGGAAAACTTTTCCGAATATGCCTCCATATTGCAAATCTACCTGGACCAAGTCTGCCTTTCGCTGATCAAAACCAAGATCTATGAAGAAATGTGCAACTTCAAAGAGGAAAGCGCCGCCAAACTCGATGCCATCAATGAAATGGGTGAGCTGTTGGGAAACCTTGATCTGGACCGGATCATGGCTAAACTCATGGAGCTGTCCTTAAAGATTTTACTGGCGGAAGTTGGATCCATCATGCTTTTCAATGAAGACAACGAACTTTCCACCAATATTGAATGGGGTTTGAAAGACGATTTTGTCAAGTCAATTATCTACAAGGACGGCAGCAGTCTGGTTGATAAAGTGGCTGAAAGCCAGTCCGTCTATCATATTGAAGACCTCCCCCATGACCAGGAACTGAGTATTGCCAGCAACCAGTATGCAGTAAACTCCATCATTTCGTTTCCATTGTTCACCAAGAACAAAACCTATGGAGTAATTAATGTCATCAACCAGGAAGGCGGAACCTCATTCGGCAGTCTGGAAATAGAAACGCTGAAAACGGTGGCTCAACTGGCTTCCATCGCCATCGAAAACGCTGTTTACCACCAGCAGGCGGTTGAGCAGGAAAAGCTTCTGGAACAGCTTCGCATTGCCGGAGATATCCAGCGAGGTCTTTTGCCCCAGACAAACCCGGTTATTGAAGGTCTGGATATCAGTGGCATCAGCATGCCGGCGGTTAATGTCGGCGGTGACTTTTTTGATTATATTAATACACCGGAAGATAAATTATGCGTCGTCATTGGGGATGTTGCCGGCAAAGGCATCCCGGCAGCCCTGCTGATGGCAATGACCCGCAGCATGGTCAGATCCAGTCTGCAGCAATCAGAAAATAATTTGAATGATCTGCCGAAAAGAGTTCAGTCGGTCAACAATTCTCTGGCCCAGGAAAATCTGAATGGTAAATTCGTTACCGCCCTGATTTATATCCTGGATCTCATGTCAATGAAAATCCATTTTCTCAGTGCCGGGCATACTCCACTTTATATTTTCCGTCCCCGGGAAAACAGCTTTCAATCCTACAATGAAGGGGGGTTGCCTTTTGGCATCCTGGAAAACGAACAATACCAGCATGCGGTTGTGGACATTAACCCGGGAGATATCCTGGTCACCTACACTGACGGGGTGACGGAAGCCCAGGGCAGAAGCGGCGAACTGTTTGGCTATCAGCGGTTACAAGAGATAATCAAGGAACAGGCCAGCCAAACTGCCCAGGACATTCGCAATGCGGTAATAAAAGAAGTGGAAAGATTTGCCCTGGGGATGCCCCAGTTTGATGATCTGACCCTGGTGGTAGCCAAAATCTCCAGCCATTCTTCCGTTGCACCATAACCAGGAAGCTGATAAAGTCCTCCAGTTAATTTTTTCTTCCATCATCCGCTTTATCCAGATACCAATTACCAAACGCCATGGACCGGTTGCCGCTTCCAGTCATAATCCACCATTTTATCCCCATCCTGCTGGGGTTAATTCTCCTGTCTGGAGCCTGTGCACCATTACCACCGGCAAAAAATCATGACAATCAGATAACCATCGGGATCGAAGGTTCACCCACCACCCTTGATCCGCGCTACACCACCGATGCCTATGGCTCCCGCATCCTGCCCCTGATTTACAATGGCCTGGTAACTACCGATCGCCATGGCGCCATCGTTGCCGACCTGGCAAGCAGCTGGAAAATTATTGATAATCATACCTATCTTTTCAGGCTCCGGCCAAAAACAACTTTCAGCGATGGCTCACCCTGCACCTCCAGGGATATCAAGGCAACCATTGACTATATGCGGAAACCGGACAATGGCTGTCCGGCCTATGGCAATCTGAACATCATTGATTCAATCCGGACTCCTGATTCACTCACGGTTATTTTCCAGCTCAAAAAACCTTTTGCCAGTTTTTTATACGCCCTGACTTCCTACATCATACCGGCATCCTGCTGTCAGCAGCATCAGGATAAACCCATTGACATCCCCGGCACCGGTGCATTCAAGCTGGTAAAATTCTCCCGGGGGCATCAAATTACCCTGGTTAAAAATCCACACTATAATCTCACGGAACCACACCTCAACCACATCCGTTTCAAAATCATCACCAATGATACCACCAGGATTCTGGCTTTGAAAAAAGGAACGGTTGACCTGGTCCAGAATGCCATTCCTCCCTATGCCCTGAAATTCTTCCAGCGGGACCAACACCTGCGGGTACTCAGTCGTCAGGGAAGCGGCTATAAATATATTGGCTACAACCTGGGAAACCCGGTAGTCGGCAACCTCCTGGTCCGTCGGGCCATTTCCCTGGCTATCAACCGCCGGCAAATTATTCGCTATTTACTCAAAAACCAGGCTCGGCCGGCAATCGGTCTACTGCCACCGGAGCACTGGGCCAGCAATCCGTTGCTGAGACCGACGCCTTTCGATCCTGAAGGAGCTGCCAGGTTGCTGGACCAAGCCGGATTTCCACCACAAGGTCCCGAGGGAATCCGCTTCAACCTGAGTTATAAAACCTCCACCAACCAGGAAAGCTATGAAATCGCCCAGATCATCAAAAAACAACTGGCACACATCGGCATCCGAATTGATATTATCCGCTTTGAATGGGGAACCTTTTTCAATGATATCAAGAAAGGTAATTTCCAACTCTATTCGCTGAAATGGATAGGCATTCAGGATCCGGACATCTTTTACTATATCTTCCATTCGTCCAGCATTCCACCTCAGGGTGCCAACCGCGGCCGCTTCTCTAACCGGGAAATGGATAGCCTGCTGGAGAAAAGTCGAACAGTCATTGACCGGAAAAAACGCCGACAGCTTTTTTCCAGGATTCAGCAGATCATTGCCAAGCAGGAAATTTACACCAGTCTCTGGTACCGGAATGATGTGGTTATCATGAAGCGGGGACTGGAAGGTTTTGAAATCTATCCGGGAGGGGCTTATACTTCCCTCAGAAAAGTCAAATGGCAAGATACCTGATCAAAAGACTAATAACCATAATTCCCACCGTAATCGGGGTGGTTACCATGGTGTTTTTTCTGGTTCACCTGATCCCAGGTGACCCGGTTACCGTCATGCTGGGGGAACATGCCATGGCGGTGGAGAAAGCGGCACTGCGACACCAGCTGGGGCTGGATCAGCCACTATTGAGCCAGTATCTCATCTTTCTTAAAGGTATTTTTCATGGCAATCTGGGCAGTTCAATTTTCTACCGGCTGCCGGTCAGCTCCGTCATTGCCGACCGGTTACCGGCCACCATCACTCTGGCTGCCGCCGCCATGGGTGTGGCCCTGCTTATTGCCCTGCCCCTGGGAATCATGGCCGGCTGCCGGCAGTACAGCGCCATTGACAACTTCAGCATGTTTTTTTCCCTGTTGGGGATATCAATGCCGAATTTCTGGCTTGGCCCTCTGCTGATTATTGTTTTCTCCATCAAGCTGAACTGGCTGCCGGTATCGGGAATGGATAGTTTGAAAAGTCTTATACTACCGGCCATCACTTTGGGAACCGCCCTGGCCGCCATCCTCTCGCGTATGACCCGTTCCAGCCTGCTGGAGGTCATCAGCCAGGAATACCTGACTGCCGCCCGGGCCCGGGGACTCCCAGGCTGGCGCGTTTTGATGAAGCACGCTTTAAAAAACGCCCTGCTGCCGGTAGTCACCATTGTCGGCCTGCAGTTTGGGGCCTTGCTTTCAGGCGCCATTGTCACCGAAAAGGTTTTTTCCTGGCCGGGAATCGGCAGTTTGCTGATCCAGGCGGTTTTCACCCGGGATTATCCCATGGTCCAGGGATGCATCCTGATAATCTCCTTCTGCTACATCATTGCTAATGTATTTACTGAAATTTTCTACGCCCTCATTGACCCGCGGATCCGTTATGAATAAAATCAACCCCACCACGCAACGCCCAGGCAATCACCGCGACCACTTCTTCCGCTGGCAAATTTTTCTGCAACGGTCCCATGGGCAAACACCTTATTTTTCTGCCTTTTACGAAACCGAAAATTTTGAGCTTTTCTTGACAGATGATAAAATGCCGATTAAGAATATATCAGGAAACAATAATAAGACATCTGCGAAAGTTTGGAAAAATCTTGTAAATCAATTTAGAACGGAGGTACGTCATGAGAAGGATGATCAGATTGATGACAGTGATTGTGGTACTTGTGATGTTTTCATCTCTAACAACTACTACGGCTTTCTCCCAATGCGGGAGGGTGGCCGATGATCTCTCTTTGGTCCTGCCATGCGTAGAGTATGAAGGTCAATATTACAAAATCAATTTTAGCGCTTATGCAAACCCTGCCGACCCTGCATGGCTTTACTGGCGGTTTGAATCCATTCAGCCGGCCTCAGGAGGGGCGTCTTGTGCCCATATCAACACGACCCTGAACATCACCGCCCCGTGCGTCTATTTTGCGGGCTATAATATTGCGATAACGCTGGAATATTATCCCAATGTCAATCCTGCCGAGCCCAACTGGCCCTATTGGAAACTGGGACCCCAGCTTAGCGTAAACCAGGTAACCATAAACTCGATTTCCGGCGATACCACGGAGCTTCTCCTTCCATATTACTCCAGCCCTGAATTCCGGGCTTCCTTGATGGCGGCCATGACCTGCATGCAGCAATGTGATCCCACTGATCCTACTTGCATTATGGCCTGCATGCCGGACCTTGGGCTTGGCAGCGCCTTTTCGCTGGCCTTTGAACTCTGCAACCCGGGAATCACCCCCATAGAGTTTTGTATACCAGCCGGTGCGTATTTTGAGCCGGGTTCGGGAGATGTGCAGCCAATGCTCATCGGGGTTGACGAATGCCTGGTAGTACCACCAGGATGCATGAAATTTCTGGTGCCCACCTACTGCATGGATGGTGGTGCTTCCGCTCCCAGTTCAGAAGACGTGTATGGAATAGCAGGAGCGGGCATAGCCCAACAGGCCTGTATTGCTGAAATACTTGATCTCATAAGTGGTAAAACGGAAATCTCCCATGCTGACTCATATATTATCCAGGATGCGATATGGAATTGCACGGAATTTGGGTCGATAACGGAGGTTCAACGCACAGCTTTACAAAATATGTAACCCAAGTTTAACAATTTTTGTGTGAAGCTGTCAGACTCAGGTTCTGAACGGCTGTGGGCATCTATAAATCAAAAATAACCATGGCGATATCCATGATGAGTAATCAGGAAAAAGCCGGCATTGTCCAATGGTAGCCTGCTGTTCATTTAGACCAACCGTCCCAGTAATTGTTTGGTCAGCATAATCATCTGGCGGGCATTTCCAACTTTTTTCTTCAGAATGCTCATATATAGCCTGGCACTGTCTTTGGGAGGAACCCGGACTATTTCTTTGCGCTCCAGTTTGATGGCTTGAGGCTTGCAAGTGGGGACACAAACCCCGCAACCGATGCAGCGACTGTAGTCAACCACCGCTTTTTCATCGACCAGGGAAACGGCATCCATCTGACAGCGCTTGACACAAAGGCCACAACCAATACATTCTTCCTCGTCCACGACTGCCTGAAAATTGGTGGCAAAGTACTGGACCGGATTTTCCAGTGGCCTGGCTGATGTTAAGATTTCGCAGCAGCAGCCGCAGCAGAGACAGATGGCAAACAGTTTCTGGGTATTGGAAGGTTGAACCACCAGGCCATCCTTTTCAGCCTGCCGCAATATCTCGAAAACTTCGTCTTTGGTAATGATGCGCCCCCAACCCAGGTGGGCATATTTTTTTGCCGCGCTGCCGAATACCAGACAGATTTCCCGCTCATCCGTCACTTGACAGGGCTTACCAACCGAATCCTGGCCGATTTTACAGACACACTCGGCTACCAGACATCTGATTTTGTCGCTGTGTCTGGCTCCGATTGATCCCTGGTGGTTAAGGTTTCGTCGGGACGTTCTCTTTTAACGTAGCAATTGGCCAGGGTGTCGACCAGTTTGGCATCATCGTAACGATTTCCTTTAAACCAGACCTGAATTGGTTGTCCGGGCGTGGTTGGATCGTAACGCAGAATAACCGTTTCGCCGACCAGGGCAGCTTCGGCTTCGTAAACTTTACCGCGCAAACTTATAGTTCTGTCCTTATGAACTTTACGTTTCTCCTCAGCCAGGAAAATATCCTCAAGATCAACACCCGGTTCGGGAAAACAGACGCGTTCAGAGCATCTCGCCCAACGATCAAGCGGAGACTCTGCCAATGTCCGGTGAATATTGTGGTGATATTCTCCTTCAATATAGGCCCACAAAGCCTGGTTGAGATTTGTGAGACTGGCTATGTGGTGATCTTCGAGGGTCGGAAGAAATTGCTGGCGAATTGTTCTAAACCACCTTTCAATTTTGCCCTTCGCAGCCGCGTGATAAGCTTTGCTATGGATTAGAGTAATCCCCAGCCGGGCACAGACAATTGCCAGGTGACGCGAGCGAAGAGAAGATTATTCAAGGCTACATACAGGATGTTATGGCTCTTGATAATCTGTCAAACAGCATTAACGGGTTGATAGAGAAAAAAGATTTCCAAAAGGCTCAAGCAGTCTGTCAGCAATTACTGGACGACTATCCGGATCAGATAGACGGGATTTCTCGGTTTGCCCAAGTGTACGAAGCTATGGGAGAAAAAGCAAAAGCGGCTGAGTATTATAGAAAATCAGCTAAATTTGCCACCGAAAATGATGATTTTGAGCAAGAATCTGTGGATATGTATATTGAAGATGCCAAACGGATGGAGGCGGGATAGCTACATATCTTCTGTTTTATGATTTAAATTAACTTTTCCGGTTGCCCACCGCTGGCATAATGCGGAATGAAAGTGGCGGTATTTTGTAGAATAAATAGTTATTCAACACCTGTGGAAGAGGTTGTGCTTGAAGCAGAAAAACATCCCACTCTGCTCAGTGCCGCCGGGCATATAAGACCGGATATCGGGATTAAAATCTTGGGGCTTTTTTTTTGGTTTATTATCTGCTATAAAAAAAGGTAAGAGATGTTAGAATAGATTGATGAGGTAAAAGATGTTTAATTTTGATGACTTTCAGAATGAGATAGAGAGTGTCTGTCGGAAATACCGGGTCAAAAGTCTCGGCGCTTTTGGTAGTGCGCTGACTGATGATTTCAATGAAAACAGTGATATTGATTTTCTGATTGAACTGGATAGCGCAAAAAACGGTATTGTAAGGTATATGAATATAAAGTTTGAATTGGAAACTTTATTGAAATGTTCAGTCGATCTTATTATGCCGAAGGCGATTAAAAATAATCGGATCAAGAACTACATTTTATCCGATGTCAGGAATATTTATGCCGCATGATCCCTTTGTTTGCATTGAAGATGCTGTTACCGCCTGCAAATTGATTATTGAGTTTACAGAAACCATGGACGGGGCGGAGTTTTATATTGATTTAAAGACCAAGGCCGCTGTGGAAAGACAATTTGAAATATTAGGGGAGGCTTTAAACAGGATCAAAAAAATTGATTTCGATATTCTTACTGAGGTTGATAATTGGCGAGAAATTATTGGTTTTAGAAACGTTATTGCCCATGGTTACGATGTCGTTGAAGATGAAATTGTTTGGGACTCAGTCCAAAGAGATATTCCGACATTGTTAAAACAGTTAAAAAAGATAGCTGAAAATCCATAATCATTTAATACTGCTGAATGACATCATAATGACAGTTTTTTTAGGGGTCCGCCCCCTTTTCGCCGTCCAAAAACCAGCCCCATAGGCTTTCCTATTTTGCGATTACTATCGTCGAACCTCCCAGAGCACACCCCGCTTCAATAAAAATTCCAGGTAATTTTTCGTCTACCACCCTGCGACACGTCTCACAAGGGCTAACAAGTTTGCTTTCTTTTAAATATGTTAGCTTGTTAATGTTTCTGGTGCCAACCTATTGCATGGATGGTTATGCCCATGCCCCTTCGGATGAAGACATCTATTCAATAGCTGGAGCAGGTATAGCTCAACAGGCCTGTATTGCTGAAATACTTGATCTGATCAGGGGAAAAGATATTTCCCATATCGATTCGTACACCGTTCAGGAAGCAGTATGGAACTGCATCGATTTTGGTTTAATCACTGAAGCTCAACGAACCGCTTTGGAAAACCTGTAACCCAGGTTGATGGCTTTGCCACTTGAATGCTTTGGGAATTGCGGTGGCAAAGCCATTAGACCAACCGCCCCAGTAATTGTTTGGTCAGCATAATCATCTGGCGGGCATTTCCAACTTTTTTCTTCAGAATGTTCATATATAGCCTGGCACTGTCTTTGGGAGGAACCCTGATTATTTCTTTGCGCTCCAGTTTGATGGCTTGAGGCTTGCAGGTAGGAACACAAACCCCGCAACCGATGCAGCGACTGTAGTCAACCACCGCTTTTTCATCGACCAGTGACACCGCATCCATCTGACAGCGCTTGACACAGAGGCCACAACCAATACATTCTTCCTCGTCCACGACTGCCTGAAAATTGGTGGCAAAGTACTGGACCGGATTTTCCAGTGGCCTGGCTGATGTTAAGATTTCGCAGCAACAGCCACAACACAGACAGATGGCAAACAGTTTCTGCGTATTGGAAGGTTGAACCACCAGGCCATCCTTTTCAGCCTGCCGCAATATTTCGAAAACTTCGTCTTTGGTAATGATGCGCCCCCAACCCAGGTGGGCATATTTTTTTGCCGCACTGCCAAATACCAGACAGATTTCCCGCGCATCCGTCACTTGACAGGGCTTACCAACCGAATCCTGGCCGATTTTACAGACACACTCGGCCACCAGAATTTCACGGTCAAAATCATTGATCAGCTTCCTGATATGATCATAGTTATCGATGGGCAGTTCAGGGGTAATGCTCCCCTCGGTGGGAATTGTTCTCAGCTGAGGTATTTTCGTCCGCAGGATCTCATCCCTGAAAGCCTCGTCCAGGTACTGTTTAAACAACCGGTAGAACTCCGGAGTCATCCGCTCAACCTGGAACTCAAAGATGCCGATAGCCAGGAAGGCAATACTGTAGAATTTTGAACCGTCCCTCTTCGTATACCAGTTGATCAAACCCTTTTCGGCCATCCGGTCCAGACAGGATTCCAGCTCCACCGCCGTCAGGTCAAGATCACCAAGTCTCGAAGCTATCTTCTCAACCGGCTCAGCAATCAGATTCAAGCCGGCGGCAATCTTCGCCTCCTGTTCGCTGAAGAGGTACTGCAAAAGCTTGATTTCCACCCCCGATTCGGTAATGGG